>DASTFY010000222.1:0-2020 GCA_035719525.1 Acidimicrobiales bacterium | reverse complement strand
GGCCCGGCGTCAGGCGCCTACGCCAGGGTGAAGCCCTCCTAACCAGCGGCGGCGACCTCGTCGCAGCGGTCGGAGTACGCGGGGAGAGCCGATCAGCGGCATGAACACCCGGGGCTTGCCCGGGATGTTGGTGCCGAGGTACCAGGAGTTGCAGCCGGGGGCCGTTGTAGAGCGTCTTGGACGCGTCCCACTCCATCCGGTGCCGTCCAGGGTGTCCACGATGCCGTGTCTGGCGTGCAGATCCGTCCAGGATGGACGGCGTCGCCTTCGGTGGTCACCATGTCAGTAGTCCGGGCTTCCGACCATCGGACCGATGAGCGAATGGACGCCGTCAAGGGGAGCGCTTGCCCGACCTGGCGCGCTCGGGGAACGCGTCGAGCACTAGCGGATGCGGGGCTTCTCCCGCTTGCCGTCGAAGGCCTCCTGCCCGGCCTTGATGTTCTCGTAGGTGGTGCCGAGGCTCACGAAGGTCGAGATCTGCGCCAGTGCCTCCCGGCGGGTGACCTCGTGGGCGAGCCAGGCCGCCCGTAGCGTCCCCTGCACGGCGAGCGCCGGTGACATGGCGATGGCCTCGGCCACCCAGGTCGCGCGCTCCATCAGCTGGTCGGCGGGCGTGATCTCGGAGACCAGCCCGATCTGGTGCGCTCGTTCGGCGGACATCCGCTCGTGCCCGCCGATCAGCGCGATGCGGAGCATCTCGCCGAAGGGGAGCTTCTGGAGCAGGTGGGTCGTCTCGTATCCGGCGACCATGCCGTAGCTGACGTGGGGGTCGAAGAACGTTGCGTTCTCGGCGGCGATGATCACGTCACTCTCGCCCAGCAGGTAGAAGGCCCCGCCGCAGGCCATCCCGTTCACGGCCGCCACGATCGGCTTCCAGAGGTCGTTCTGCTTCGGCAGGAGCTTCGCTCCCGGGTCGTTGAACATGAACGGCGTGGAAACGAGGCCGGCCTCGTCCTCCGGCCGGTTCTCGTGGCGGGGGTCCTCGATGTACTCGTCGATCGACTCGTGACGGTCGATCCCGCTGCAGAACGCCTTCTCGCCGGCGCCGGTGAGGACCACCGCGTTGACGTCGTCGTTCTTCCGCAGGGACAGCCAGACGTGGCGGAGCTCGCTCTCCATCGCCCGGTTGAAGGCGTTGTAGACGTCGGGGCGGTTGAGCGTGACGAAGGCGACGCCGTTGCGCTCCTCGTAAAGGAGCGTCTCCAGGTCCTTCATCGGAGCTGCCAGTCGATCCGGCCGCTCTGGAACGTGCCCTCGCCGCTCTTGATGCTGTTGTCGGAGGTGCCCGCGGTCACGATGGCCGACACCTGGCTCAGCGCCTGTTGTCGGCCGGTTTCGGTGGCCGACCAGACCGCCCGCATCGAGCCCTGCACCGCCACCACCGGCTGCGAGGCGATGGCCGTCGCCACCCACATGGCCCGCTCCATCAGCTCCTCCGCGGCCACGACTTCGGAGACCAGCCCGATCTGGTGGGCCCGGCCGGCCGACATGCGCTCGTGGGACCCGAGCAGCACGAGGCGCAGCGTTTCGCCGAGGGGCGCCTTCTGGTACAGGTGGATCGACTCGAAGCCGGAGACCATGCCGAAGGTGACGTGCGGGTCGAAGAACGTCGCGTGGTCGGCGGCGATGATGATGTCGGCCTCGCCGAGGAGGTAGAGGGCACCGCCGCACGCCATGCCGTTGACGGCGGCCACGACCGGCTTCCACAGGTCGTTCTGCTTCGGGTTCACCCACTGGCCGGGGTCGTCGAACATGAACGGGGTGGACACCCGCCCGACCTTGTGGTCACCCATCGGCGACGCGTCGAAATCCGCCATCATCTCGGCGCGGTCGAGGCCGGCGCAGAAGGCCTTCTCGCCCGCGCCGGTGATCACCACCGCCCGTACGTCGTCATTTCGACGCAAGCCGGTCCAGAGCGCCTTGAGCTCGTCGCGCATCGCCTGGTCGAAGGCGTTGTGCACCTCCGGCCGGTTGAGCGTCACGATGGCGACACCGTCCTTCTCCTCGTAGAGCAGGGTCT
>DASTFY010000221.1:0-4135 GCA_035719525.1 Acidimicrobiales bacterium | reverse complement strand
GGGGACGGTGATCTCGCGCCCGGCCAGGTCGGCCAGCACCTGCTGGTACGCGGCCGAGCGGGCGCCGCCACCGGTCAGAAGCAGCCGCCCGCCGGTCGGCACCAGCGTGGCCAAGGCGTCGTAGGCGTCGAGCAGGCCGCACACCACTCCCTCGAAGGCGGCCCGGGCCAGCTGTGCCCGGGAGACGCCCGAGCGCAGTCCGGCCAGGACCCCGGACGCGCCGGGGCGGTCAGGGGTCCGCTCGCCGTCGAAGTACGGCAGCAGCGTCACGCCGCCCGCCCCGGGGACCGCACCCAAGGCCAACGAGTCGAGCGTCTGGTGGTCCACCTCGAGCAGGCCGCGCACCGCCTCGGTCACCTTCGTGGCGTTGAGAGTGCAGACGAGAGGCAGGAACCGCCCGGTGGCATCGGCGAACCCGGCTACGGCGCCGGTCGCGTCCGCGGTCGGGCGCTCGCTCACCGCGTACACGGTGCCCGACGTGCCCAGGGAGATGACGACATCGCCGGCCTGCAGCCCGAGGCCGAGGGCGGCCGCCATGTTGTCCCCGGTGCCCGGCGCCACCACGGCGGCGTGCCAGGCGCCGGCGTCGTCGAGCGGGCCGAGCACCTCGGGCACGGCCGGGTACCAGTCACGCTCGGCGTCGACGATGCGGAGAAGGTCGAAGCGGTAGACGCCCTCAGCGGGCGACCAGTAGCCGGTGCCGGAGGCGTCCCCCCGGTCGGTGGTGAACCGACCGGTGAGGCGGTACGTGAGCCAGTCGTGGGGCAGTAGCACGCGCGCCATCCGCGCCCAGTGCTCCGGTTCGCTGCGGTGCAGCCACGACAGCTTGGTCACCGTGAAGGCGGCGACCGGGACGCTGCCGCAGGCCTCGGCCCAGGCCGCGGCGCCCCCATCGAGCTGCGTCAGCAACCAGCCGGCGTCGGGCGCGGACTCGGTGTCGTTCCACAGCTTCGCCGGTCGGAGCACCTGTCCGGCCTCGTCCAGGGCCACCAGGCCGTGTTGCTGCCCGCCGACGGCGATCGCTCCCACCGTCGGCCGGCCGAGCTGGGCCCAGCAGGAGTCGAACGCGGACCACCACGTCTCGGGATCCTGCTCGGAGCGGGGCGGGTTGGTCGGCGGATGAGGCGCCATGGCCCGGCCGAGGAGCGCGCCAGAGACGGCGTCGCGCAGCTCCACCTTCGTCGACTGGGTCGAGGAGTCGACCCCCGCCACAGTGGGCACGGTGCCGCCCCCGTCCGGGCCGTGCGCTCAGCGCACGCCGAGCAACAGCTCGGTGACGAGCTGGTCCAGCCGCTCGTTCCCGTAGCCCTGCGCGGCGAGGGCCTCGACGTCGTACGCGCCGCCCTTGATGGCGTCGAGCGCCTCCCGTGACAGGCCGTTCGGCGACGTCGGCACAGCCAGACCTGGCACCTGTGCGACGCGGAGCGCTTCCTGGATGTCCGGATCCTCACGGAACCGGGCGACCTTCTCCGCCAGTATCAGGTAGGTCCGCATGCAGCCCCTGGCGAAGTCCCACACTCCTTCCGCGTCCTCGGTGCGGTAGGCGTGGGCGTCGAAGTGGCGCATCCCCGGCCACGCGCCGTCCTCCAGCAGCTTCACCAGGTAGAACGCGTCGCGAATGCCCTCGGATCCGAAGCGGAAGTCCTGGTCGAACTTGCCGATGCGCTGCGCGTTGAGATCGATGTGGAAAAGCTTCCCGTGCCACAGGGTCTGCGCCACGCCGTGGGTGAAGTTCAGCCCGGACATCGTCTCGTGGGCGAACTCGGGGTTGAGGCCGACCATCTCCGGCCACTCGAGCTCCTCGATGAAAGCCAGCGCGTGGCCGACCGTGGGAAGGAACATGTCGCCCCGGGGCTCGTTGGGCTTGGGCTCCAAGGCGATGACGAGCCGATAGCCCCGCTCGCGGATGTACGCGCAGCACAGGTCCACGGCCTCGCGGTAGCGGTCCAGCGCGGCGGTGACCGGCTTGGCCGCGTCGCACTCGGTGCCCTCCCGGCCGCCCCACATGACGTACACCTCGGCGCCGAGCTCCGCGCCCAGGTCGATGGCCTCGAAGGTCTTGGCCAAGGCGTAGCGTCGCACGGTCGGGTCGTTGGCCGTGAAGGCGCCGTCGCGGAACACGGGCTGGGAGAACAGGTCGGTGGTGGCCATCGGCACGTGCATTCCGGTCTCGTCCAGCGCCTGGCGGAACCGCTTCACGATTGCCTCGCGCTCCTGCGCGGTCGAGCCGAACGGAACCAGATCGTTGTCATGGAAGTTGACTCCGTAGGCGCCGAGCTCGGCCAGCCGCCGGACGGACTCGACCGGATCGAGGGCGGGCCGCACCTCGTAGCCGAAAGGGTCCCGGCCGCGGTTGCCGACGGTCCACAGGCCAAAGGTGAAGTGGTGATCCGGCCTCGGTAGATAGGCGTCGGTCATGGTGTCCTCCCACGGGGCGGGCAGCGGAGCTGGGACACCCATCGTAGGTGCGGGCGCGTGACCTCGCCCGTTGACCGGAGCGGAGGACGCGGTGAGCGCTACGCTGGCCCGATGGGAGATCCGTCGGCGAGCACGCGCGACCAGTTATGGCGGCTGCTGTTCTTCGCCGCCGCCGGGTTACTGCTGGTCGGCCTGGCCTTCGACGGTTGGACCTCCGGGACGGGCACGAGCGGCGACGTGGCCCACAGCGTGGTCATCGTCGGTGGGACCGTTCTCGTCCTCGCCGCGGTGATGTTGGCCGTGAGCCCGATCCTGTTCCGGCGAGCCCCCGAGCGCGGGGGTTGGCGCGTCGTCCAGGTGGCGGTACCGGTCCTCGTCGTCGGGGTCGTGGGACCGGCCATGGTGGCCGCCGCCTCCTCGAGCACCCGCTCCGAATCCGCCGCTGCCCTCCCGGGCGCCGTGGCCGCGCTCGCCGGCACGGACGCCGCGCACGAGCACACCACGCACGAGCACACCGACGCGGCGAGCACACCCGCCGCCACGGGCGAGTCGGCGGGGGCGCCGGCCACGCCGGGGCAGGCGCTCGGCTCCGAGATCACGGGCAACTCCGCCGCCGTGGCCGGAGGCGAGCCCGACCACGGGCACGGAACGGCCCTTCCGGAACAGCCGCTCGATCCCGCCACCCGAAACGCTCTCGGGCAGCAGCTGGTCACGGCCCGCAACGTTGCCATGACCTACCCGACGGTCGCTTCTGCGCTCGCGGCCGGGTACATCAAGGTCACGACCTTCGTCCCCCTGATCGGCGCCCACTACCTCAACTTCGCCATCACGGACGACGTGTTCGATCCCGCCCAACCCGAGATGCTCCTGTACGACGGCACCGATCCGGGGTCGAAGATCGTCGGGCTCTCGTACTTCGTGGCCGCTCCGGACGGAGCGCCGCCCGAGGGCTTCGCCGGCCCGAACGACCACTGGCACCAGCACATCGGGCTGTGCGTCAAGAACGCGGTCGTGGTCGGCGGAGAGAAGATCTCAGCCGAGGAGTGCAAGAAGCGGGGCGGCAACAAGGTGGGCCTGCACGACCTGTGGATGGTCCACGCCTGGGTCGTTCCGGGATGGGACAGCCCGCAGGGTGTCTTCTCTCCGGAACACGTCGGCCTGGTCTGACCGGTCCGGCGCCGCCTGGGGGGGTGCTTGCCCCTCGGCGACAGAAACCTTTAGCCTGGCGATCTTCTAGCCCCGGACACTGATGTCCGACCTCTAAGGGGGAGTAACAGATACATGGCCAAGACCACCGTGCGCCGCGTGGGCACGATCGTCGTGGGCCTCTCGCTCTTCGCCGCTGCCTGTGGCAGTGACGAAGGCGGCGGCGCCGACACCACCGGAGCAGCCGGGACCGAAGCGCCCGCCACGACTGAAGCAGCCGCGACATCCGAGGCGCCCGACACCACGGCCGCCGCGGCGGGCGGCGACACTGCTGGTGCGCTGGCGGGCATGAAGGGCACCACGCCCCTGCTCGAGCTGTCCCAGGACTTCAAGGACAAGCTCCTCGCCGTCGACCCGGCCCTCCAGGACTTCAACTACGCGGCCGAGACCTACGACGCGGTCAACATCATCGCCCTGGCCGCCCAGAAGGCCGGGACCGATGGGATCGACTACGCCAAGGAGATCAACGGCATCACCCGCGACGGTGAGAAGTGCACCGACTTCGCCACCT
>DASTFY010000220.1:0-4233 GCA_035719525.1 Acidimicrobiales bacterium | reverse complement strand
TCCCCGCACGGGCCCGGCTAACCTCTGGTTGAAGATCGTTCCGAGGAGGAAGCCTCTGGGTCGCGATCTCCCTGAACTGCCCGCACACACAACGGGGCCCGCACAACGGGAAGGGACGGACCACGGTGACCGACACCATCACCCTCATCGACGACCGTACCGGCAAGCAGATCACGGTGCCCATCGACGACGGCGTGTTCCCGTCGTCGGCTCTCCGTGAGCTGGATCCGGACCTGCGGATGTACGACCCGGCGTTCTTGTCCACCGCGGCGTGCGCTTCCGCGGTGACCTACCTGGACGGCGATGCCGGCATCCTCCGCTACCGCGGCTATCCGATCGAGCAGCTGGCCGAGCACTCGTCCTATCTCGAGGTCGCCTACCTCCTGCTCAACGGGGAGCTGCCGACGGCCGAGCAGCTCGAAACGTGGAGCTACGAGGTCATCCACCACACGTTCTTGCACGACAACGTGCGCAAGCGCTTCATGGAGGGCTTCCACTACGACGCGCACCCCATGGGGATGTTCGTGTCGGGCTTGGCCGCGCTGTCCACCTACTACCCCGCGGCCAAGGACATCTTCGACGAGGAGATCCGCGACAAGCAGGTGCTGCGGCTGATCGCGAAGACTCCGACCCTGGCCGCGTACTGCCACCGGTTCAGCGTGGGGATGCCGACCGTGTTCCCGGACAACGCGCTGAGCTACACGGAGAACTTCTTGAACATGATGTTCCGGGTCGGCGGCGACTACGAGGTCTCCCCTGTGCTGGCCCGTGCGCTGGACATCTTGTTCATCCTGCACGCCGACCACGAGCAGAACTGCGGCACCACCGCGATGCGGGTCGTGGGCTCGGCCCACGCCGACCCGTTCATCGCCTGCTCCGCCGCGGCGTCCGCGCTGTACGGCCCGCTGCACGGCGGGGCCAACGAGGCCGTGGTGCGCATGTTGAGCGAGATCGGCTCGGTCGAGAACGTCCCGGCCTTCATCGAGGCGGTCAAGGCGGGCAAGGGCCGGCTGATGGGATTCGGGCACCGGGTCTACAAGAACTACGACCCGCGGGCCACCATCATCAAGACGACGGCCGACGAGGTGTTCGAGGTGACGGGGAAGAACCCGCTACTGGACATCGCGCTCAAGCTCGAAGAGGCGGCGCTCAGCGACGACTACTTCAAGTCCCGCAAGCTCTATCCCAACGTGGACTTCTACTCGGGTCTCATCTACCAGGCGATGGAGTTCCCGATCGACATGTTCACGGTGCTGTTCGCCATCCCCCGCACGGTGGGCTGGTTGGCCCACTGGATCGAGTTGCTCCACGACAAGGAGCAGAAGATCGCCCGGCCTCGCCAGGCCTACGTCGGCTCCGGCCTGCGCGACTACACCCCGTTGGCCGAGCGCGGCTGAGCGCCGCTCACCGGGCGACGTCGATGAGGATCTTGCCCACGTTGGCGTTGCGCTCCATGTACGCGTGCGCGTCGGCGATCTTCTCCAGCGGGTAGCGGCAGTCGATCACGGGCCGCAGCCGGCCGTCGTCGAACATCGGCAGGACTTCGGCCGCGAAGCGCCGGGTGAGCGCGATCTTCTCCTCGATCGGCCTGGCCCGGAGCACCGTCCCGACGAAGCTCGCCCGCTTGGGCATCAAGAGCCCGAAGTTGACGGTGGCCTGGCCGCCGCCCATCAGCCCGACCTGGACGATGCGTCCGTTCACGGCCACGGCCTGGAGGTTCCGATCGATGTAGTCGCCGCCGATCACGTCCAGGATCACGTCGGCCCCCTGGCCCCCGGTGGCCGCCCGGACCTCCTCGACGAAGTCGGCCTGCGTGTAGTCGATGGCGGCGTCGGCGCCCAGGGACCGGCATGCCTCGACTTTGGCGGTGGAACAGGTGACGGCGATGCGCGCGCCGATGGCCTTGGCCAGCTGGATGCCCGCGGTCCCGACCCCTGACGCGCCGGCGTGCACGAGCGCCCAGCGCCCGCTGGTCAACCCGCCCTGCACCACCAGTGCGTCCCACGCGGTGAGGAACACCTCGGGGATCGCCGCGGCGTCGGCCAGGCCGACGGCCTCGGGGACGGCCAGGAGCTGGCGCTCGTGGACCGCGACGCGCTCGGCGTACCCGCCGCCGGCCACGATCCCCATCACCGGGTCGCCCGGCTGCCACATGGTCACCCGACGACCGATCTCGACCACCGTGCCCGCCAGCTCCAGTCCCGGGATCTCCAGGTCCTCCCACGCCGGGTTCGGGTACAGCCCGAGCCGCTGGAGCAGGTCCGCCCGGTTGAGCGCCGTGGCCCGCACCTCGACCAGCACCTCTTCCGGGCCGATCACCGGATCGGGAACGTCCTCCAAGGTGAGCACCTCGGGACCACCATGAGAACGCAGCACGACAGCTCGCATGCACCGATCTTGCCAGCCGGCGGCGGCATTAGCTGATGACCACGTCCCGCCGGGTGAAGAGGATCGTCGCACCGAGCACGGCCACAGCCACGTAGGCCACCAACGTCGCCAGGGCTGTCCAGCCGGGGCGGGCGAAGCTGAACGACGGGTCGGGAACGAAGACCACGACGCGGGCCACGTTCTCGGTGATGAGCCAGCGCGAGAGGCCCGGGCGGAGGCCACGGATGAGGCTCTCCCCGACGAGCAACCAGGCCCACACGGCGACGAGCGCCGCCGCGGTGTTCCGGCCGATGCTGGCGATGGCGCCGCCCAGCACCGCGGCCAGCGCGGCCAGCACACCGATGCGGACCAGCACGGTGGTCAACGAGCGAACGTAGGCGCCGTCGGCCCCGTCCATCGTCCCGTGGGCCAGGACCGAGGGCATGAGAGCCAACAGGAACAGGACCTGCAGCACGACAGCGATGAGCCACGCCAGGACCGCGGCAGAGCCAAGGCGGGCCAGGAGCAGCGGATGGCGTCGCGGATGCCACGTGAGCATCGTGGTCACACCGCCCGAACGCCACTCGGCGCCGACGACGGACGCCCCGCCGATCAACCCGCCCAGGAACAGCATGATCGCCGTCGGCAACACCACGCCGTCGGGTATGTCAGGCCGCCACCAGTCGGTGAAGCGCGCCGCACTGATCCTGTCCGAGGCGGGCGGGGGCAGGGTCTCCCCGCCGGTGGCGACGAAGGCCACCACACCGGCGATCACGATGCCGACGAGGGCCACGGCGATGAGGCCCCAGACGAGGCGGCGGTGGAGTGCTCGGCGCAGCTCCATTCTGAACAGGCGCACGTTCACGTCAGGGCCCTCTCTGCGCCGATCGGCGCGGTCTCGGTCAAGCGGAGGAACTCCTCCTCGAGGCTGGTCTCCTCGGCCCGCAGCTCGGTCAACCAGATCCCGCGGGACCCGAGGACCTCCGACACCCTGGCGGGGTCACGCGAGGACACCTGCAGCGCGTCAGCGGACCGCTCCACGACCATCCCGGCGTCCGTCAATGCGAGCCATGCCGCGTCGAGATCGGGGGCCCGCACTCGAAGCCGGTCGCCCTGGGCCGTGGCCAGGAGGTCATCCACCCGGCCGCTGGCGACACACCGGCCTTCCCGCAGCACGGCCACCGCGTCGCAGATCAGCTCGATCTCCGAGAGCAGGTGGCTGGACAGGAAGACCGTCCGCCCCTCGTCACCGAGGCGCCGAAGCAACCACCGGACCTCGCGAATGCCCGCGGGGTCGAGGCCGTTGACCGGTTCGTCCAGGATGAGCAGGGCCGGATCCTTCATCAGCGCCGCGGCCAGGCCGAGCCGCTGTCGCATGCCGAGCGAGTAGCCCCGCACGGCGTCGCCCGCTCGATCGGCCAGCCCGACCTCCTCCAGCACTTCGTCGACTCGACGCCACCCGATGCCGTCCAGCCCGGCCAGCAGGCGCAGGTTCTCGCGGCCGCTGATGGTCGGGAACAGGCCGCCGCCCTCGACCAGCGAGCCGATGCGCGGCATCACCTCGGCCAGCTGGTCTCGACCCTCCGCACCGAGGACCCGCACTCGCCCATCGGTCGGCTTGGCCAGACCGAGCAGGCAGCGGATCGTGGTCGTCTTACCCGATCCGTTGGGGCCGAGAAAGCCGAAGACGCCGCCTTCGGGCACGGCCAGGTCGAGCCCGTCCACGGCTGCCGTGCGCCGGCCCCGCCGGGAGCGGTACACCTTGGACAGACCCTGCACTTCGATGACGTCCATGCCCCACAGACGTCCTCCACCCGCCCCCGGGTGACAACCACGCCGAACAAACTTCTCGCGTTCGTTCAGTCG
>DASTFY010000219.1:0-11039 GCA_035719525.1 Acidimicrobiales bacterium | reverse complement strand
TTCATCGACGCGACCGTCCGGCTCGGGCGCGACGTGACCCTCTACCCCGGCACGATCCTGCAGGGGGCCACGGTCGTGGGCGACGGCTGCGAGATCGGCCCGGACAGCCGCGTCGTGGACAGCCGCATCGGCGACGGGGCGGTCGTCGAGCACGCGGTGGTGCGGGAGAGCACCGTCGGCGCCCGCTCACACGTCGGTCCCTACGCCGTGCTGGAACCAGGCACCGTCCTCAGGTCCGACACCGTCACCGGCGCCTTCTACACTGGCACCGGTCGGCGAGCGGAGGCCCGGGAGTAGATGGAACGCGTCACGACGAAGCGGATGGCCCTCTACTCGGGCCGGACCCATCTGGGCCTGGCCGAGGAGATCGCCGACCACCTCGGCGTGGAGCTCGGCGACGCCAACCTGGTCGAGTTCTCCAACGGAGAGCTCCGTCCCCGTTTCAAGGAGAGCGTGCGGGGCACGGACGTCTTCATCATGCAGACCCACTACGGGTGCGACGGCCGCTCCATAAACGACTCGATCATGGAGCAGCTCATCATGATCGACGCCGCCTACCGCGCCTCGGCCAAGCGCATCACGGCGGTCTGCCCCTTCTACGGCTACGCCCGCCAGGACCGCAAAGCCGAAGGTCGGGAGCCGATCACGGCCCGCCTGGTCGCCGACCTGTTCAAGGCCGCCGGTGCCAAGCGCATGGTGAGCGTGGACCTGCACTCGGGACAGATCCAGGGATTCTTCGATGGCCCGGTCGACCACCTCACGGCCATGCCGGTGCTGGAGCGCTACATGCGGGCGCACGCAGAGCCCGGCGTGGTGATCGTGGCACCGGACGCCGGCCGCGTGAAGGTGGCCGAACGCTTCTCGCAACACCTGGGCGACCTCGACGCCGACCTGGCCTTCATCAACAAGCGGCGCCCCAAGGGCATGGCCAACGTCGCTGTGGCCAAGGAGGTCATCGGCGAGGTCGACGGCCGGCACTGCGTGATCACCGACGACATGATCGACACCGCCTCCACCATCACCTCCGCCGCGGAGATCCTGCTGGAGCGCGGCGCCGCCGAGGTGTGGGCCATGGCCACCCACGGCGTGTTCTCGGGGCCGGCCATCGACCGGCTCAAGAACGCGCCGATCTCCCGGGTCGTCATGACCAACACTCTCCCGCTCCCGCCGGAGAAGCAGCTCGACAAGATCGAGGTTCTGTCGGTGGCGCCCATCATCGCCGACGCCCTCGCCGCAGTCTTCGACGACACCAGTGTCAGCGAGATCTTCGGGGGCGAGAACCAAGCCTGAACCGGGCTGTCCACCGGCGTCAGCGCCGGGCCGACGACTGACGGTTGGCGGCGCGGTCAGAGGGGGAGAGTCAGGCCTTCGGACGCCACCATGACCTCGAGGCCGAGGCAGGCGGCCAGCTCCTTGGCGTCCCGAGCGACGTCGTCGAGCGCCTCGTCGTGGCGCATCGGGTCGTGGTGGAACAGGGCCACGCGCTTGGCGCCCGCCTGGTGCGCGACCCGGACGGCGTACTCCACCGTGCAGTGACCCCACGTGCTCTTGCGGGCGAACTCGCCGCGCGTGTACTGCGCATCATGGATCACGAGATCGGCACCGTCGCACAACTCCAGAGCGTTCGGGTGGATGCCGTGGGAGCCGTCCGATGGCTGCTGATGGTCAGAGAGGTAGGCGACGGACACCCCGTCCCACGTCACCCGGTAGCCGAGGGTGGGTCCGATGTGGGGAACGGCGCGGGACATGACCTTCGCCCGGCCGATCGTGAACTCGTCGTCGCCGACGTCGTTGAACGAGATCGTGCCGCAGAGCCCCTCGAGCGTGACCGGGAAGTACGGAGGGCGGACGAAGAAGTCGAAGGCGTCGTGCACGCTGCGGCCGTCCTCCTGAACGGGCGCGTAGACGTCCAGCCGGGCGCCGTCGCGCAGCAGCGGGACGAAGAACGGCAGGCCCTGGACGTGGTCCCAGTGGAGGTGGGTCAGGAGCGCGGTGCCCAGAAAGGGCTGGTCCGGCTCGCAGCCGGCCCCGAAGTACCGGAGTCCCGTGCCGAGGTCGAACACGATCGGAGCCTCATCCCCGCCGTGCATGGACACGCAAGAGGTGTTGCCGCCGTAGCGCATGGTCCCTTCGCCGGAGCATGGCGTGGAGCCGCGGACTCCGTGGAACTTGATGTCGACCACTGGGTTGACCCCCTTCGAACGTCACGCTACCCCTGCGTGAACGGCCTGCACCTCGGGGCGTGACGCTTATCTCACCCGCCCCGCCGCACCTGGGTATCGTCGGCCCGTGCCCACCCCCGAGCTCAGCCGCGTCGAGGCCAACGGCGTCGACTTCGCGCTCCTCTCGTGTGGAAGCGGCCCCCTGGCGCTCTGCCTGCACGGGTTCCCGGACTCCGCCCACTCCTGGCGACACCTTCTCCCCGCGCTGGCCGAGGCGGGGTTCCGGGCCGTCGCCCCGTTTCAGCGAGGGTACGCCCCGACCGCGGTGCCAGCCGACGGCCGGTACCAGGTGGGCGCGCTCAGCACCGACGTGCTCACGCTGCACGAGGTGCTCGGCGGCGACGAGTCGGCGGTCCTCATCGGCCATGACTGGGGCGCGGCGGCGGTCTACGGAGCGGCTGTGTACGAGCCTCAGCGCTGGCGGCGCGTCGTCGGGATGAGCGTTCCGCCCGGAGGCGCCTTCGCCGCGGCACTCCTCGGCGACCTCTTGCAGCTCAAGCTCTCCTGGTACATGTTCTTCTTCCAGCACCCGTTGGCCGATCTCGTGGTCGCCGACAACGACCTCGCCTTCGTCGACCTGCTGTGGGCCGACTGGTCCCCAGGCTTCGACGCGTCCGCGGAACTGGAGCGGGCCAAGCCGTCGTTGCGCGATCCTGCCAACCTGGGCGCCGCGCTCGGTTACTACCGCGCCGCGTTGGGGGATGGCCGAAGGGATCCGTCACTGGACGCCATCCAGGAGGCCGCTCAGCAGGTGCCACCCCAGGACACCCTGTACCTCCACGGCGCCACCGACGGCGGGATCGGCGTGCAGGTGGCCGAGTCAGCTCGGGAGCTCGTCCCGCCGCAGGTCACCATCGAAGTCGTCGAAGGGGCGGGTCACTTCCTCCACCTCGAGCGGCCGGACTTGGTCAACCATCGCGTCGTGGAGTTCCTCACCGCATGACTGGTCGGCCGACGCTGCCCGACGGCCTGGTGGCGATCGTGAAGCAGGACTGCGCGACGTGCGTCGCGGTGGTCCCGGTCCTCTCCCAACTGGCCGCCGGACCCGACCGGCTGACGGTCTACGTCCAGGACGACCCGCCGTTCTTCTCCGAGCTGTCGCCCCAGGACGACACCGACCTCGCGGTCTCGTGGCACTACGAGATCGAGACCCTGCCGACGCTGCTCAAGGTGGCGGGCGGGCAGGAGTGCAGCCGCACCGTCGGCTGGAACCGTGCCAAGTGGGAGGAGTTGACCGGCCAGGCGGACCTCGGGCCGCAGCTACCGACCATGCGCCCGGGCTGCGGATCGCTCTCGGTCGATCCGAACCTGGTGGACGAGCTGCGCGTGCGCTTCGGCCGTTCGCGGCTGAAGGCCCGTCGTGTCGAGCTGGCCGACCAGGAGGACGAGATCGAAGCCGTGTTCGATCGCGGATGGAGCGACGGCCTACCGCTCGTCCCCCCGACCGAGGCCCGCGTGCTGCGGATGCTCGAGGGGACCACCCGCGCGCCGGACGACGTGGTGGCCGTGGTGCCACCCGACCTGATCGGGGTGACGGTCGAGAAGGTAGCCATCAACGCGGTGATGGCCGGGTGCCGGCCCGAGTACCTGCCCTGGGTGCTCGCCGCGGTCGAGGCCGTCTGCAACGACGAGTTCAACATGCACGGCGTGCTCGCCACCACCATGCCGGTCGGGCCGGTCATCGTGGCCAACGGCCCCGGCCCGGCCGCCATCGGGATGAACAGCGGCGGCAACGCGCTGGGCCAGGGCAACCGGGCCAACCTCACGATCGGCCGCGCCCTCCAGCTCGTCGTGCGCAACGTGGGGGGCGGCCGTCCGGGCGGGGTCGACCGGGCCACTCACGGCAACCCGGGCAAGCTCAGCTTCTGCTTCGCCGAGGACGAGGCCGGCTCGCCCTGGACATCGCTGGCGGCCTCGCGCGGGGTGCCGGCAGGGCAGGACGCGGTCACCGTCTTCGCCGGAGAGGCCCCGCGCTGCATCGTGGACCAGAAGGCCAGGAATCCCGAGGCGCTGGCCACCACCATGGCGGAGTCCATCCGGGCCATGCACCACCCCAAGCTCGTCGTCGCCTTCGACGCCGTGCTGGTCGTCGGGCCCGAGCATGCCCGGGTGTTCAGCGACGGTGGCTGGGATCGTGACCGGGTGGTGCAGGAGATCAACCAGCGGACCGAGCGGCCCGGAACCGAGCTCATCGAGGGCGCCGGAGGCATGGCCGAAGGCGTGCCCGCCGCGTTCCGAGAGGCCACGCTGGCCAAGTTCCGCGACGGGGGACTCCTGCTCGTCCACGCCGGCGGGCGGGCCGGGCTGTTCTCTGCCATCATCGGCGGGTGGGCCAACGGCGCCATCGGCAGCCAACCGGTGACCCGGCCCGTGACCACGTGACCAGCAGGGGGTAGCCATGACCCGGGTGATCCTCGATCCGGCCAACGAGGACGTAGTGGCCCAACGGGTCCTGCTGCCCCGGCCGGCGACGCTCCAGGCGAAGGTGGTCGGCCTGCTCGACATCTCCAAGCCCAGAGGTGACGTCTTCCTCGACCGGCTGGAACAGCGCCTGGCGGAGGACGGCGCCACGGTCAAGCGGTTCCGCAAGCCGACCTTCACCAAGCCGGCGCCGATCGACCTGCGTCACGAGATCGCCCGCGAGTGCGAGGTGGTGATCGAGGCCCTCGCCGATTGAGGGAGCTGCACGTCGTGCAGTGTGCACGACATCAGCGACCTGGAGGCCCGAGGGGTGCCGGCGGTGTTCGTGGCCTCGGCGGAGTTCGTGGCCGCGGCCGAAGCGCAGGCGACCGCCCTCGGATTTCCGAGCGCCCGGGTCTTCGTCCCCCACCCCATCCAGGACCGCACGGACGACGAGATGCGGGCGTACGCCGACGCCGCCTACGAGGAGATCGTCAAGACCGTCACCGCGTAGGGCTCAGCCGGGCAGCGGTGCGACCTGTCGACAGGCATCTCGCGGAGCACCGTTGCGGCTACCGCAACCAGGCTCCGCGAGAACCCTCTCGGCACCTTCAGCCGGGCAGGCCGGCGGCGGCGCGCATGGCCGTCTCGGCCTCGGCCACCGCGGCGCTGACCTGCTCGGGCGGCGCGCCAGACTCCACCGCGGCGGCCACCGCCGCCACACGGGCGATGACGTCGTCGCGCTCGGCCGGCGCCACCCAGGGCATCCGCTCGAGGAGCACCGGCGTGTCCGCCACGATGGCGCGGACCGCATCGATCGAGCCCGTGAACGAGTCCGTACCGCTCGCGCCCTCGCCGGCGGTCTGCTGGTATTCGAGGTCGACGCCGTCGAGGCGAGCCACCAGCAGCTCGACCTCGGCCTGACGGTCGGCAACCTCGTCGCCGCCGGAAGACGCGAGCGCCCGGCCGACGACCACGCCGACAGCCAGACCGGCCACCAATGCCAGCCCGCCGACGACCAGGGTGCGGCGGCGGCGCCGGGCCGGCGAGATGTAGAGGGCCATCGTGTTCCGATCCGTCAGGAGGTGTCGGGCTGACCGACCACCAACGCGTCGGCGGTGGCGGCATAGTCGGCGGCGATCGTCGACGCGTCGGTGGAGGTGAGCTCCATGAGATGGCTGCCCTCGATGACCCAGATGGTGGGGGCCAGGGTGACCGGACCGCGGTGGCGGGTGTGGCGCGTCACGGCCCCGGCCAGAAGCTCGGCCTCGGGCACCACCTCCCCCGCCACCACCGCCGCCGGGTCCGCGAACCGGTCCAGCACCAGCACTCGAGGCGCCGCGCCGTCTGCCTTCTCGGCCAGCCAGTACTCGCCCGCCCGTCGGGGCGGGCCGAAGCCGGCCGCCGCGGCCACGGCGGCCACGGACTCGTCGTCGACGGCCGACCGGCCGGGCCGGGCACCGGTGCTCAGGCCGACTGCGCCGGTGGCGACCGCCCGGATGGTCCCCTTCTCGGGCTCCTCCTCCACCCGCACCTCGACCGACCCGGGCGAGGCGCCCGCGGCCAGGACCTCCGCCTCGGCCTCGCGGGCCAGCTCACGCACGCTCACCGCGTCCACCGTGGTGACCGTCCGCTCGCGTTCCGCACGCAGCAAGGAGAGGGCGTTACCGAGCGAAGAGATCACCTCGGCCTCGTCGGGGACGACACACGCCAGCCCGAGGACCGCGGCGACGTGGCGTCCCAGCCCCCCGGCGCCGCCGCCCACCGCCACCACGGTCGGTGCCCGCAGGCGGTGGTCGCGCGTGACCGCGTCGACCAAGTCGGCCACGGTGAAGGCGGACGCCTCGAGCATCCTGCGGGCCACCTCGGCGCCCGTGAGCCCGAGTGCCTCGCCGGCCAGCGCGAACGCCGCTATGGCGGCATCGGGTGGCGCGTAGGCGTAGTCCCGGGGCTCGGCCAGCCCGAGCGCGTTGGCGGCGCAGGTGTTGGTGAGCGCCCATCGCGCCCCCTCCGCCGCCACCACGACCAGGTAGTCGGCCGGATCCCCCGGACGAGGGGCGATGACCTCGACCCTGCCGTCCGCCAGCTCCCCGGCGTCGGCGAAGCAGGAGTACGGCAGCCCGGCGATGTGGGCACTGCGCGGTCCGACGCCGTACACCCGGCCCTTGCGGACTCGCAGCATCGAACCGCCGGCCACACCCACCACCCGGACGTCCACTGCCCGCAGCGCGGTCGAGTGGCTGGCTACCTGCACGTAGGAGAGGAGCGGCCGTCCCGCCTTGACGGCGGCCACGTTCGTCGAGGTTCCCCCGACCTCCACCACCACTCCCTCCACCACCCCGGCAAAGCGCAGCGCGCCGGCGACAGACGCAGCCGGACCGGAGTAGAGCGTGCGGGCCGGCGCCCGCTGGAACCCCTCCAGATCCGTCGCCCCGCCGTCGCCCCGCATGACCATCACGGGCGCAGCGATGCCGGCCGCCCGTACGCCGTCGGCCACGACCGCGGCCGTGCGAGACGCGATCGGCACGATCGACGCGTTGAGCGTGGCCGTGACCGCTCGCAGCTCGAGGCCGTAGAGCCCGGTCAACTCACTGGAGGCGCAGGCCGGTAGGCCCGCCTCGGCGGCCAGCGCCGTGACGCGCCGTTCGTGCGTCGAGTCGTCAGGCGCGAAGGCCTCGGCCACGCTGATGGCGTCGGCTCCGGCATCGGCCAGGCGGGCCAGCGCGGCGCGGGCGTCGCCCTCGTCCAGGCCGTCGGTGACGTCGAGGAACTCGGGGACGGTGTGGAGGAACCGGCCCGGCGACAGCTCGACCCGTTCGAGCTGGGTCCGCTTGCGGGAGCGCTTCAGCTCCGGCCGCCGGCCCAGGCCGATGATGCCGACCGTCCCCACGTCGCCTTCCAGCAGCGCGTTCACCGCCTGCGTCGTGGAGTGCGTGACCAGGTCGATCCGTTCGGCCCCGACGTCCCTGACGATCTGGGCCACCGTCTCCACCACACCGGCCGCGACCCCCTGCTCGTCGGAATGCGAGGTCGGGACGACGGCGCGGCCGACGACCCGGCCAGAGGCCAGGTCGACCGCCACCGCCTTGGTGAACGTGCCGCCGACATCCACGCCGACGCGCACTCCGTTGACACCCATGACCGGTGGCGGGGCGATCAGGCGGCCGTGACCACCGACGGCGGCGCCAACGCGGTCTGCTGCCGGTGGCGACGGGGCCGGATCACGAACATGTACACGCCACCGATCAGGTAGACGGCGGTCAGCGCCACCTGGGCGACGACGGTCTCCCTCGTCGGCCAGTAGCCGGTGGCCTGGGACAGGAAGATCGGCAGCCGGGGCCAGGTGGTCAAGCGGTGGTACCCGATGACATCGGCCGCCTGCAGAGCGGCCACCGCGTTCCCGAGGAAGGCCACCGAGGTCACCATCACGAGCAGGACGGCGACGGAGAGGAATGTGCGCAGGGGCAGCCGCCGACCGAGCCGGAAGATCATCACCGACACGATGGCCAAGGCGACGATGCCGCCCAGCAGACCGATGGCCACCCAGAGCTCCATCCCGTCACCGAAGGACAGCAGCGACTGGTAGAAGAGCGCAGTCTCGAAGCCCTCGCGGTACACGGCGGTGAACCCGACCAGCACCAGCGAGGCCGCCGAGCCGACGGCCACGGCATTCCAGACCTTGGACTTCAGGAACTCCATCCAGCGCTTGTGCTCCAGGCGCGTGATCAGCCAGAACGACACGTAGAAGAGCACGGCCACGGCGAGGATGGCGGTGATGGCCTCGAGCAGCTCGCGGCTGGCCGGGACGGCGGCGAAGACGGTCTGCAGGGCGACGACGGTCGCCAGCGTCGCCAGCGCGGCCAGACCGACGCCGACCAGCACCGGCCGGCGGAGATGGCCCGCCTTCGCGGATTCCAGGTAGCCGAGCAGCACCGAGAGGAGCAGGACGGCCTCGAGGCCCTCGCGGAAGATGATGAGGAAGGACTGGCCGGCGACGATGGCCGCCGCTCCCGCGTTGGCCGAGGTGAGCCGACGCTCGACGTCGTCGATGACGGCACGCAGCTCCACCACCTTGTCCCGCACCTCCCCGGCCGACGCTTCGCTGCGCACGAGCTGGCGGACCTCGGCGAACAGCGCCTCGGCCTCGACGGTGAGCGTCGGGTCGACTACCCGCAGCGGGATCTCGACGGCTTCGAAGTGGTTCAGGTAGCCGCTCCGGGCCTTCTCGAAGGCCTCGGCATCACGGCCGGCCTTAAACAGCGCCAGCGTCTCGTCGATCGAGATGCGCACATCCTGCAGCTCGGCGATGGCGTCGTCGCGGGTGACTCCGCCGGCCGCCGCGGCACGACCCGGCGCCAGCAGCACGAGCGCCATGGCCGCCAGGCCGATCGCCAGTAGGGCACGCCACGGTCGCATCGGCAACTCAGGGGTGCTCTTCCAGGTACGCGGCGGAGGCCTCCGACAGCGCGGCCATGGCCTCGGTCGCTGAGGCCCTGTCGCCCTCTTCGACCGCGGAACGCAAGCTGGCCATGCTGTCCTCCATGGTCAGGTAGAGGTCGACCTTGTTCTGCTTGATGGTGCCCTCGAACGCGGCCCACTTCTCGTACATGGCGTCTACGTCATCCACCGAGCCGCTGCCCGCTCCGGTGGCGGCGACGGCGGCCGCGCCCATCTCCTCCAGCTCGGCCAGCCCCGCCGTGACCTCGCTGTCCGGCACGATCTCGTACTCCTCGGCCTCTTCCTCGGCCAGCGTGGTGTCGCCCGCGCCCTCCGCCGGGACCGACGCGTCGGACGAAGAAGCATCACTGCCGCAGGCGGCGACCCCTGCTGGGATCGTCAGCGCTCCGCAGAGGAGGAGCAGGTGGGCGAGGCGCGTGGCCACGGGACCTCCGGATGAGGCGGCACATGGTTCGGCCGCGATTGCACGGGACGTAAGGCAAACCTAACAGCAGCACCAGCAGGCGACAAGCGCCAGGGTCCGCCCTGGCCGCGGGGCACGACGGGGCTAAAGTGCGCCTCCGGTGCGGGCGGCGTGGGGCGACCCTGGAGGTCGACATGCCCGCTTCCGCCACCGTCATCCGCCGCACCCTGGCCGCCGCGTTCGCCCTCATCGTGGCCGGACCTGCCCTGGCGCCATCATCGGCCGACGCCTGCGTGCGCCCCTTCCTGCTGGGTGACTCCGTCCTGGCCTGGTCGGCGAGCGTCGTCCGGCGCGAGCTCGGGCATTCCGCCCCGGTCGTGGACGCGGCGGCCTGCCGCGGCACCGTCTACAGCTGCGTCAGCCCCGGACAGGCCAGCCGGCCGGCGAGCGGGCTGAGCGCGCTCAAATCCCAACGGGGCCGGCTGGGCGCGGTGGTCGTGATCGAGCTGGGCTACAACGACCGCCCGCTGCGAGCCTCGATCGACCGGATCCTGGGCGAGCTGCGCAGCCAGGGCGTGAAGCGGGTGTTCTGGGTCAACCTGAGCGAGCGCCGCGCGGGGTACCGGGACACCAACCGGGCCCTGGACGCCGCCGCGGCCCGCTGGCCGGAGTTACGCATCCTGGATTGGCGCACGATGAGCGCGCGACATGGTTCTTGGTTCACCGACGGCATTCACCTCACGGCCACCGGCAAGTCCGCCTTCGTCCGCTTCCTCGGCCAGGCCCTGAACAGCCTCCATTGACCGGCCATCCGCACCTCGCTGGGCACGCGACAGGCGAACGCCCCTACCATGCCGCCATGCGCCTGAGCACAAGACGGGCGGCGCTTCCCCTCATCCTCATCGTCGCGACGGTGACCGCGGCGTCGGCTTGCCTACCGCCGTCGCCCCATCCCCCGGTCACCCTGATAGGCGACTCCACGATGGCGGCCATGGTCTGGTACGACCAGGCCGGCGTCACCCGCTCGCAGGACATCATCCGCGGCTCGTACAACATGGCGCTCGAGGCGGAGTCCTGCCGGCGCCTCGTGGCGCCGAGTTGCCGGGGCCGGTTCGGCTATGTGCCTTCCAACACCATGGACGTGCTGCGCGCCTACCGCGGGCGGCTCGGCCGCGCGGTGGTGATCATGGCCGGCTACGACGACATCAGCATCGGCGACGCGGTCGGCCAGATCATGGCCGAGACCGAGTCCCAGGGCGTCGAGCACGTGATCTGGCTCACCTTCCCGCTCAATGTTCCCTACGTCCTGCCTAGTGGGTTCCCGGCTCGCAACCTGTACGCGCAGCACAACGGGGCCCTCTACCTCCACTCCCTGAACCACCCCAGCATGCACCTGGCCGACTGGAACACCTACAGCCGCGGACACCCCGAGTGGTTCGGGCGCGACGGCATCCACCTGACTGCGGGCGGAGCAAACGCGCTGGCGTGGTTCATCAAGGGGGAATTGGACCGCTACCTCGTCCCGCCTCCCCCGCCTCCGACGGCGCCGCCTCCGC
>DASTFY010000218.1:0-6797 GCA_035719525.1 Acidimicrobiales bacterium | reverse complement strand
GGACGGCGCCGCCTACGTCATCGCCACCGTCCGTCAAGCTCTGCAGCAGGCGACAGCGGGCGACGAAGTACTTGGCGCGGGGGTGGTGGCTAATGATGGCCGACGTGGTCTGCTCGGGCTGGTACTGCCAGCCGGTCTCCTCGCCCACCTCGATGCCGAGGCGGTCCGCACCCAACAGACGGGCGACGGTGGCGTTGTCCTCCAGGTCGGGGCAGGCCGGGTAGCCCCACGAGTAACGGCCGCCTCGGTACTGCTGGCGGAACAGGCCACCGATGGTCGGGCCGTCCTCGTTCACGAAGCCCCACTCGGTGCGGATGCGGTGGTGCCAGTACTCGGCCAGCGCCTCGGCCATCTCGACACCGAGGCCGTGGAGCAGCAGGTAGTCCTGGTAGCGGTTCTCGCCGAACAGGCGAGCGGTCTCCTCGCTGATGCGCCCGCCCATCGTGACGATGTGGAAGGCGGCGTAGTCGAGCTCGCCCGCACCGCCATCCCAGGGCCGGAAGAAGTCGCTGATGCACAGGAACGGTGCCTCGCTCTGGCGGGGGAAGCGATAGCGGCCCACCTCGACGAGGCGCTCGTCGGACTCCCAGATGACCAGATCGTCGCCGTCGGCGTTGGCCGGGAAGTAGCCGTAGACCACCTGCGGCACGAGCACGCCGCTGGCCTTGGCATCGGCCAGCTGCTGGCGGAAGATCGGGCGGATCCGGGCCTTGAAGTCGTCGTCCCGCTCGCCCGACTCCGGCCGGAACTGCCACTGGTTGCGGAACAGCGCCGTCTCGTTGACGTAGGCGGCGATGTCGTCGAGCGACAGCCCCTTCACCACCTGGCTGCCGATGAAGGGCGGCCGGTACACGGGGTTGTCCGTCGCGACGTCCGGCGACCGGGCCGGCTTGTCGACCTCGGCGGCGGGCGCACGAGTCCGAGCCGGCAACACACGACCGGTCGGCACCCGGCCGAAGTCCGGGTCCCACGAGTCGGACCGCTTCATCTCCATCAGCCGGTCCAGCGTGTGCAGGCCCTCGAAGGCATCCCGCCCGTAGAACAGCCGTCCCTCGTAGATGTCGCGGAGGTCGCGCTCGACATAGCTGCGGGTGAGCGCCGCGCCTCCGAGGAGCACCGGGATCTCGCTGAGGCCGAGGGCGTTCAGCTCCTCGAGGTTCTCCCGCATGATGAGGGTGGACTTCACGAGCAGGCCGCTCATGCCCAGGGCGTCGGCGTCCACCTCCTTGACCTTGGCCACCATGTCGGAGATGCCGACCTTGATGCCCAGATTGTGGACGTCGTAGCCGTTGTTCGTGCAGATGATGTCGACCAGGTTCTTGCCGATGTCGTGCACGTCGCCCTTGACCGTGGCCAGCACCACGCGGCCCTTGGTCGAGCCGCCGCCGACCTTCTCCATGTGCGGCTCGAGATAGGCGACCGCGGTTTTCATCGTCTCGGCCGACTGCAGCACGAACGGGAGCTGCATCTGCCCGGAGCCGAACAGTTCACCCACCACCCGCATGCCGTCGAGAAGGACCTCGTTGACGATGTCCAGCGCCGCGATGCCGGTGGTCATGGCCTCGTCCAGGTCGTCGGTCAGGCCATCGCGCTCGCCGTCGATGATCCGATGCTTCAGCCGCTCCTCGACCGGCCAGCCCGAGCGGTCCTCCTTGACCGCCTTGACGCTCTTGACGTCCGCGAACACCTCGAGCAGTTGCTGCAGCGGGTCGTAGGGCGTGCCGTCCTCCAGCCTGCCTCGGCGGTCGTAGATGAGGTCGAGGCAGACGTCGCGCTGCTCGTCGGCGATCTTGGAGAGCGGAACGATCTTTCCTGCGTGCACGATGGCGGAGTCCAGCCCGGCCTGCACGCACTCGTGGAGGAACACGCTGTTCAGGACGTGGCGGGCGGCCGGCGAGAGACCGAAGCTCACGTTGGAGACGCCGAGCGTCGTGAATGCTCCGGGGATCTCGGTCTTGATCCGACGGATGGCCTCGATGGTGTACATGGCGTCGCGACGGAGATCGTCGTCGCCGGTCGAGAGCGGGAAGGTGAGGGCGTCGAAGATGAGGTCGCTGGCCGACAGCCCGTAGCGCTCGGACGCGATCTGGTGGATCCGGTGGGCGATCTCCATCTTCCACTCGACGTCGCGGGCCTGGCCGCGCTCGTCGATGAGCAGGCAGATGACCGCACAGCCGTACTCCCGGGCCAGCGACATCACGCGGTCGAGCCGGCTCCCGGGCAGCTCGCCGTCCTCCAGGTTGGCCGAGTTGAGGATGGCCCGCCCACCGATGTGCCGCAGCGCCGCCTCCATCACCGGAGGCTCGGTGGAGTCGATGACCAGGGGCACGCTGGCCTGGGTGGCGAAGCGCCGGGCGATCTCGTCCATGTCCTTCGCACCGTCGCGACCGACGTAGTCCACGCAGACGTCGAGCACGTGAGCGCCTTCACGGATCTGCTCCGTCGCCATGCGGGTGCAACCGTCCCAGTCCTCGGCCAGCATCGTGTCCCGGAACGCCTTCGAGCCGTTGGCGTTGGTGCGCTCGCCGATGATCAGGAAGCTGAGGTCCTGCGCCATCGTCACGGGCGTGTAGATGGAGGTCACGCTGGGCTCGTAGCTGGGCGAGCGGCGCGCCGGCTCCAGGTCCCGGACGGCCGCGACCACCGCGGCCAGGTGCGCGGGGGTGGTGCCGCAGCATCCACCGACGATGGTGATGCCCATGTCGCTGACGTGGTGGCGATGGAAGCGGGCCAGCTCCTCCGCGCTGAGGTCGTAGTGGGTACGACCGTCGACCACGCTGGGCAGGCCGGCATTGGGGAGCACGCTCACGGGTACCGGGCTGTGATGCGACAAGTAGCGCAGGTGCTCCTGCATCTCCACTGGTCCCGTCGCGCAGTTGATGCCGAGCACGTCCGGCTTCATGCCGAGGAGCGAGGTCAAGGCGGCGCCGATCTCGGAGCCGACCAGCATCCGACCCGTCGTCTCGATGGTCACTTGCACCTGCAACGGGACGAGCCGTCCGGCGGCCTTCATCACCCGGCGGCAGGCGATCATCGCCGCCTTCGCCTGCAGCAGGTCCATGCAGGTCTCGATGATGAACAGGTCGACGCCGCCCTCGAGCAGGCCGGCGGCCTGCTCCTCGTAGGCGTCGCGCAGATCGGTGAACGCGATGTGTCCGAGCGAGGGGAGCTTGGTGCCGGGACCGATCGAGCCGGCCACGAACCGTGGACGGCCGTCGGCCGACCAGCCGGAGGCCACCTCTTTGGCGAGGCGGGCCGCGGCCACGTTGAGTGCATGGGAGCTGTCGGCGACGTCGTATTCGTTGAGGACGGTGCGGAACGATCCGAAGCTCGCTGTCTCGACGACGTCCACGCCGACGGCGAAGAACTCGTCGTGCATGTCGGCGATGATGTTCGGGCGCGTGAGGCACAGCATCTCGTTGCAGCCCTCGAGCTCTGGCCCACCGAAGTCGTCCGGGGAGAGGTCCAGACCCTGGATGAACGTGCCGAAAGCGCCATCGAACACGACGATGCGGTCGTTGATCACCTCGAGATAGGCCTGCTTCGGCATCCGCCCCACGCTACCGGGGCGGCTGTTGGCCCAGCCCTACGGGCCGAGGCAGCGCGCGGTAGCGTCGCCCGCCGCATGGCTCGCGAGCGGATCTACACCCGGACCGGTGACGACGGGACGACCGGGCTGTTCTACGGGGGCCGGGTCCGCAAGGACAGTGAGCATCCGGCCGCCTACGGGACCGTGGACGAGGTGCAGGCGATCCTCGGGCTGGCTCGCGCGCACAGCCCGGTGGGCGGCGAGCTGGCCGAGATGCTGGTCGGGCTGCAGCGGGATCTCTGGGTGCTCATGGCCGAGCTGGCCACCCTGCCGGCGAACCGGCACAAGCTCACGCCGGGGGCGACGGCGGTGACGCCGGACATGGTCGAGCGCCTGGAGCGCACCATCGACGAGGTGAGCGAGCGGTTCGAGCCACCGACCGAGTTCGTGGTCCCCGGCGAATCGGTGGTGGCGGCCTGGCTGGACCTCGCCCGCACCGTGACCCGCCGGGCCGAACGGTTGGCGCAGCCGATCGCCGCCCCTCCGTCCTCGGCCGGCATCTACCTCAACCGGCTGTCGGACCTGCTGTGGACGGTGGCCCGTTGGCAGGAAGGCGAGTCCCGTCTGTCCCGATCCGTCCACGATCCCGCGCGGCGACCCGACCGCGGAACCGACAAGGAGCTTCCATGATGCTGGCCATCGATGTGGCGGCAAGCGCCCCACGAACCATCGACGTGGTGGGTGTCCCCGTGTACGCCAGCGGACCGGTGCCTCGCCAGCTCGGACTGCCGCGGGCTCGGCTGGTCGAGCTGGGCTTCGAGGGCAAGCTCGGCCAGACCGTGTCGATCCCCGTCGCTCGCGGCCCCCTCGTCGTGGCCGTGGGGCTCGGCGAACCGTCGGTCGTGAACGGAGCGGTCCTCCGGTCGGCGGCGGCCGCGCTGGCCCGGGCCGCGGGCACTCGCACCAGCCTGGCCACGAGCCTGGCCGACCTCGACGTCGGTCTGCCGCCTGCCGCCGCCGCCCAGGCGGTGGCCGAGGGCTTCGTTCTCGGGTGCTACCGGTTCTCGGCCTTCAAGACCGAGACGGCCCAGCCGCAGCTCGAGCGGGTGGTGCTGACGGCCAGCGCGAATCAGCGGACCGCCGTCGCCACCGGCAGCGCGCGAGGGCTGGCGGTGGCGGAGGCCGTCGGCCTGGCGCGTGACCTGGCCAACACGCCACCCGACCACCTCAACGCCATCGACATCGCCGAGCGCGCCATGGCCATCGCGGCCGAGCGGAAGTTGGGCATCGAGGTGTTCGACGAGTCGGACATGGCCGCGATGGGCCTCGGCGGCATGCTGGGCGTCAACCGCGGCTCGACCGAGCCGCCCCGCCTCGTGAAGCTGACCTACACGCCCAGGACGCCGTCCGGAACCGTGGCCCTGGTCGGCAAGGGCGTGATGTACGACTCCGGCGGCATCTCGCTCAAGCCGTCGGACGGCATGCACGTCCTGATGAAGATGGACATGACCGGCGCTGCCGTCGTGCTGGCCACGATGTCGCTGCTGCCGGCGTTGAAGCCCAAGGTCAAGGTCATCGGGTACCTCTGTTGTACCGACAACATGCCCTCCGGTAGCGCGTTGAAGCTGGGCGATGTGCTCACCATGCGCAACGGCAAGACGGTAGAGATCCACAACACGGACGCCGAAGGCCGCCTCATCCTGGCCGACGGCCTGTCGCTGGCGGTCGAGGAGCAGCCGGACGCCATCGTCGACATCGCCACGCTCACCGGCGCCGTCGTCCTGGCCCTCGGCAAGAAGGTGGCCGGCGTGTTCGGCAACGACCAGGCCTGGATCGATCAGGTGCTGGCCGCGGCGGCGCGCACGGACGAGCGGGCATGGCCCCTGCCGCTGGTCGACGACTACCGCAAGCTCATCGACTCCAACGTCGCCGACATGAAGAACGTGGGCGGTCCCTACGGCGGCGCCATCCTGGCCGGGCTCTTCCTGCGGGAGTTCGTCGGCGGTGTGCCGTGGGCGCATCTCGACATCGCCGGCGTGATGGAGAGCGAGGCCGACGACGGTGTCCTCACCAAGGGCGCCACCGGCTACGGCGTGCGGTTGCTGGGTGACCTGCTGACCAGCTTTACGCCACCCCGCTGAGCAAGTGCCGCCACCGGTACCAGGCCGGCGTCAGGCCGTCTCCGGCGCGTAGCTGCCTGACAGGGAGCGGCGCAGCGCTTCTTCGGCCACCACGGGCGGTACGCCGACCAGAGCCAGTTGGCGCTCGACCAGCTCGGGCTCATCGCCGGCGGTGAGCATCGTGTGGGCCAGCGCCTCGGCCCGCCAGAGGACGTGCTCGGGGAAGGTCAACACGCTGGGGCCGGCCCAGTCGACGTGGGCTCGCTGCAGGTCGGGCGGGAGCTGTTGGATCTGCCGGTGGCTGAGCGGCGGGATCCGCCGGCGCACGAGCAGGCCGTGGCTGTGCTGCTGGGCCATGCCGAACAGGACCGTCCGTTGGAGGGCGTTGAGGAACGCCGCCCGCCGTTGGCCTTGCACCTTGATACCGAGGCCCCGAGCGAGGTCGGGCACATCGAGCTCGAAACCGTCGGGATAGGACTCCAGGCCGTCGGCCAGGCGTCGCAGCAGCAGCGTGGCGGTCGGTCCCAGCACGCCGAGCCAGAACAGCTCGACATAGCGCGAACGCGGGTCGTGACCGATCGGATCGATCACCGGATCGGCCCACGGCAGCACGACCATGGTCTGGGGGACGTCCATTGCACACCTCCACGGAGGGGGACTCGGAACGGGGAGGTCACGGTGAGTGTGTGCCTGAGCCTCCCGAAAACGGAAAGCGGTACCGTGCGAGGATGAGCGTCGACGGCGGTCTCGTCGCCCGGGCTCGTCGGTGGCTGCAGCAGGCGCAGCGGATCGTCGTGCTGACCGGCGCGGGGATCTCGACCGACTCCGGCATCCCCGACTTCCGCGGCCCGAACGGGTTGTGGACGAAGAACCCGGCGGCCGAAAGGGCCTCGACCCTGTCCCACTACCTCCGCGACGCGGAGGTGAGGAAGGCGGCCTGGCAGACCCGTCTGCACTCCCCGGCCTGGGACGCGCAGCCCAACGCCGGTCACCGCGCGCTGGTCGAGCTCGAACCCGTCGGGATAGGACTCCAAGCCGTCGGCCAGGCGTCGTAGCAGCAGCGTGGCGGTCGGCCCCAGCACGCCGAGCCAGAACAGCTCGACATAGCGCGAACGCGGGTCGTGACCGATCGGATCGATCACCGGATC
>DASTFY010000217.1:0-11614 GCA_035719525.1 Acidimicrobiales bacterium | reverse complement strand
GCGAGGAGGCGCGTCCGGACCACGCCGGTCAGGGTACCGGCGCCCCCGCGGGGCGGCCCTATGGACGCAAGGGGGGAATCGTCCATCGGGCCGCCCGAGCCGGCGGCTGTAGCCGTCAGCCGGCTGGAGCCAGGTACGGCGGCAGGGGCACCTCGTCCACGACCAGCTCGGGCCGGGGCCGCTTGGGTGGTCGCCCCCGTGGTCGCTTGTTGGTGACGATCCGGCCGTTCAGCAGGAGCTGCCCACCCCATACACCCCAGGGCTCCTGGCGCTCGAGCGCGGTGCGCAGGCAGAGCGATGACACCGGGCACTTGGCGCAGATGGCCTTGGCGCGGGCGATGTCGTACAGGTCCTCGGAGAAGAACAGGTGGGTCAGCGTGCCGTGTCCGTCACGGCAGCGGCCCTTCGCCCTCAGGGCGAGGACCGTGCGCAGCTCCGAGGCCAGGTCGCGAACCTCCGGCTCCTCCTGGTGGATCTCACGAGCGGTGTCTTCGATGACGTACATGGCATTCCCCTGTTGTCGTGGTGGTTGCGCCGGAAAAAGCGAGGAGCCGTCGGGGTGTCCCGACGGCTCCTGGAGTGCTCTTCCGACGTGGCGTGTTCTACGTCGGTGCTCCCGGGAGCCGGTCGGTGGCGTTGGTCGTGCCGGAGATGGGCAGAACGTCGAGGCGCTGCTTGACCAGCCAGGTGAACCCGTGCATCGGTGCGCACGGGCGCGCGCCGATGGCCGCAGCGGCCTCGGTGCGAGTCACGAACGTGCGCATCATCGGTGGGGTCTCCTTCCGGCAGCCAGAAGTGGCAGCACCGGCTAGGAAATCATGCCGACGCAACCGGCGTCAACGGGTTTTCTTCAAAGGGGGGAAGGAAACCTTCCCCCCTTTGGATCCCCCCATCGAATCGGAGCCGCCTGCGGCGGCGCTCACGCTCCTCGGCGGCGGAGCCGCCTGCGGGCCCTCTGTGGGGGCAATGCCCCCACACCCCCGGTCCGCCCGTGGGGCGGACGCTCCCTCGCCTACGCCGACGCTCCGACGTCACCCTGCGCCGGATCGATCGGGCAGGTCTGTGCTCGGTGACCTTGCCCAGAGCGGGGACCAATGTGGCTGCTCTACCCTCGGCGATGGCACGGCCCGCTTCGGCTGTGCCGTGTGAGTTCCCGGGGAGGACGGGATCGACATGGCTAGGCACGACAAGTCCGCCGCCATCGACCACGTCGTGGTGTTGATGTTCGAGAACCGATCGTTCGACAACGTGCTGGGTCGCCTCTACGAGCCGGGTGAGGTGGCGTCGTTCGAGGGGGTGCTCGGCAAGGACCTCGAATCCGATCCCGCCGTGGGCCGAGCACGGCGCGGACCGCGAGAGGGTCGACTACGGCGTCGCCGGGGACATGAACGTGCCCGACCCGGACCCCGGTGAGGAATACCAGCACGTCAACACCCAGCTGTTCGGGATCGTGGACCCGGAGGCCAATCGGGGGGTGCTGGCCGAGAAGATGGTGGCGCCGTTCAACGCACCGCGTCCGGGGCAGCGGCCGACGATGGACGGGTTCGTGGCGGACTACATCAGCGCCTTCACCGCGGAGATGGGCCGACAGCCACCTACGACGAGTTCGCCCAGATCATGACCGGCTACACCCCCCAGCAGATGCCGGTCATCTCGGGCCTGGCCCGCGGGTTCGCGGTGTTCGACCACTGGTTCTGTGAGGTGCCCTCCCAGACCTTCACCAACCGGTCCTTCTTCCACGCCGCCACCGCGTCCGGGTACGTGGTGAACCTCTCCCCGCCGAACTCGTTCCCCGTGCACAACATCGCGGAGACGATCTTCGACCGCCTCGAAGCCAACGGCCTGACCTGGCGTGTTTACTGCGACCCGCCCGCGCACCTGTCGTTCACTGCGCTCATCCACGCGGCGCGACTCAAGGACCGCTTCGCCACCCACTTCTTCACCACCGACCAGTTCTACGAGGATGCCGCCAACGGGAAGCTGCCGACGTACTCGTTCACCGAGCCGTGCCTCATGCACGGCCACAACGACATGCACCCACCCGAAAACGCACTGTTCCCCGGCATCGCCATGGACATGCCGTCCTCGCTGCTCGGCGGTGACGCCCTCCTGGCCAACGTCTACAACGCAGTGCGGACCTCAGCCTCCCCGAACGGCTCGAATGTCTACAACACGCTGCTCATGATCAACTTCGACGAGCACGGCGGCACCTATGACCACGTCCCGCCACCGCCGGTCCCGTCCCCCGACCCGGCGGCCCCTGCCGGTCAGTACGGCTTCATCTTCGATCGCTCCGGCATCCGCGTCCCCGCCATCGCCATCTCGCCCTGGATCGCCGAGCGCACCGTCGTCAACGACGAGCACCGCCACACCTCGCTCATCCGCACCCTGCGCGAACGCTGGTCGCTCGGCGCTCCTTCACGGCCCGCGACGCCATCGCCCCCGACCTGGCACCCCTGCTCACGCTCGACACCCCACGACCACCCGAAGACTGGCCCGCCGTCACCGCCCAACCCGTCCCCGCCTTCGACCAGACCGTGATCCCCCTCGACAAACCACTGACCGCCATGCAGAAGGGCGGCATCTTCGCGCTCCTCGCCCTCGGCAAGGACCTCGGACACGCCGTCCCCGTACTCCCACTCGACACCGAGGTCAACGGTGCCGAAGCCATCGCCATGGTCGGTGCCTCTTCGGGCACCTCTTCCCCAACCTGACACCCATGTAGAGACGCACCGATCGCCTCGATGGCGCGGGCGGCGCCCTTCGGGCGCACGGCCTCACCGTGCCGTGGGTAGCGTCGCTTTCTAGTGAGTGCAGGGACGGACGACGAAACGCTCGTGGCCTTGCCTGGGGTGGGGCGGGTGTATCGGGGGCAGCGGCTCGTGCGCCTGGGTGACGCCTCCCCCGGAGGGCGGCTCCGATTCGACGCCCTCGTGCGCTACCTGCAGGACGTGGCCAACGACGACACCCGCGACGCCGGCTTCGACGACGTCATGGGTTGGGTCGTGCGGCGGACGGTGATCGAGGTCGCACAGTTCCCCGTCTACCTGGAGCCGGTCGTGCTGAGCACATGGTGCTCCGGCATCGGGGGCCGATGGGCCGAGCGTCGGGTCCAGGTCACGGGTGAGATGGGCGGTCTGGTCGAGACCGCCACCCTGTGGGTCCACCTGGACCCCGGCACGATGCGACCCAAGCCCCTACCACCGTCGTTCCATGCCCTGTTCGGACCCTCCGCCCTGGACCGGGTGGTCCGAGCCCGCTTGCACCACCCGGACACCCCGACCGGCGACGGCGACGGCCTTCGCCATCCCTTTCCCCTCCGCTTCACCGACTTCGACGTCCTCGACCACGTCAACAACGCCGTGCACTGGGAGGCGGTGGAGGAGGAGCTAGCCCGGCGCCGTGAGCTACGGGCACCGTTGCGGGCCGAGATCGAGCACCGGGCGCCGATCGAGCCGGGCGCCGAGGTCGAAGTGGTGATCGAAGACGCCGAGCGCAGCGCCGCCTTGTGGTTGCGCCACGCCACCGAGGGAACCGTCTACGCGACCGCCACCATCGCCGCCCTGCCCTCCTAGCCGACCTGGTACTCCAGCATCCCGTCGACGGTACGGACCTCGGCCGCGCCGAGAAGGCGGAGGTGCTCCAGGTGGGCGTAGGTCTCGCTGTCGGCCATGGGCCCCTGTGCCCGCGGCGAGAACAGATGCGTCGCCAGCTCCATCACCGTGGCCGGCCGGCCCAACTCCGCCGACACCGAGCGGAGCAGGTCGAGCCGCTCCTGATGGTGCCCCTTGATCGCCTCGACCCTTCGATGGAGGTCGTCGAAGGGGTGCCCGTGGGCCGGGAGCACCCTCCGCACACCCTGGAGCTCGTGCATCCGGTCCAGCGAGGAGAAGAACTCGGCCAGTGGATCGGTCGTCGTCGACAGCCCTGAGATGTGCGGCGTGATGGTCGGCAGCACGTGATCGCCCGAAAGGAGCAGACCCTCGGCCGGATCGTGCAGGCAGAGGTGGTCCGGTGTGTGGCCGGGCGTGTGCACCGCGACCCACTCCCGGCCCGCCAACTCGACGAGGTCGGCGTCGTCGAGACGGCGACTCGGGGTCGGCGTGCCGACCAGGCGCCTCAGCCGGTCCAGGTCGTCGAGGCCCGCGTCCCGCCGCCAGGCCGAGTTGTAGCCCGGTCCTCCCCAAGGGGTGGCGGGATCGAAGGGCGAAGCGGCAACGGTCGGAGCATCGGTGGGCTCCGCGATCCCGTCCGCATCGGCCTCCGCGTCGTGGTCGGCGTGAGCCGGATCCCACCACGTCCGGAAGCTGCGGTGTCCGACCACCTCGGCCCCGGTCTCCTCCCGCAGGCGTCCGGCGCCGCCGAAGTGGTCCGGGTGGCTGTGGGTGACGAGCACGGTGTGGACGCGCGACAGCGGGACACCCGCCCGCTCGAGCCCCTCGGTCAGCGATCTCCACGAGTCCGGCCCGGGGAGCCCGGGATCGACGAGCGCCACGCCCCGGGCGTCCTCCAGCAGGTAGCAGTTGACGTGGCCGAGGCCCGGCATCGAGATCGGGAGCTGGAGACGCAGCACGCCCAGCCCAACCTCGGTGATCTCCTCCGAAGCCGGCTCCTGCTCCTGCTTCATGCTGGCAGGGTAATTGCGCGCTGCAACTTCCAGCCACCCGCGCGGCCAACGGCCGGGAGTGGGTCGCGCCCTAGGCTGCGCGTCGTGCTGGTGTGGATGGACCTGGAGATGACCGGGCTGGACCCCGCCCGCGACGTCATCGTCGAGATCGCCACGCTCATCACCGACGACGATCTGACGATCCTCGCCGAGGGCCCAGACCTCGTTGTCCACCAGCCCGACGCGGTGCTGGAGACCATGGACCCGTTCGTGGTCGAGATGCACACCCGCTCCGGGCTGCTCGGTGCCATCCGGGCCTCCACGGTCACGCTGGACCAGGCTGGGGCGGCCACGCTGGCCTTCATCCGCGAGCACGTGTTGGTCGAGCGGACGGTCCCGCTGTGCGGCAACTCGATCGGAACAGACCGCCGGTTCCTCGCCGCCTACCTGCCCGACATCGAGAACTACCTGCACTACCGGTCGGTCGACGTGTCGTCGGTCAAGGAGCTGGTCCGCCGCTGGTACCCGACCGTACGGGCGCAGCGGCCCCGCAAGGCCGGAAGCCACCGGGCGCTGGACGACATCCGCGAGAGCGTGGCCGAGCTGCGTTACTACCGGGAGCGGGTGTTCGTGTCGCCCGCCGCCGTCGCCCCGCCGCGCGACGACTCGGGGCCGGCCACCAACGGGCCGGAGCCGGGCGACATCATCGTGCTGCCCGGCTCGGAATCGTCCGACCCTTCCACCGCACCGGCCGCCGAAGCGCCGTGAGCACCACGGACCGCAGGAACACGACCAGGAAGAAGACCACCAGCGCCGGGTAGCCCAGCGTCGCCAGCACCCCGAACCGCCCGGCCCTGCGGCCCAGCACCGCGACCTGGATGACGCTGGCGACGTAGAACCAGGGCGAGGTCAGCCAACCGCCGCTCAACGACCACAACCAGCCCACCACCATCACCATGAACCACCAGCGGACGTGCGCCGCTCCGGTGGCGATGTTCTTCGTCCATCCCTCGACGAGCGATATCAGGCCGTCGGGGTACATGCGGAAGCTGATGTCGGGGTGACCGGTGTGGAGCTGGACCGAGGCGAACCGGCCTCCCAGCGCGATGTCCTCCGCCACCGCGCCCCGCACCGCGGGATGGCCGTGGCCGCCGACCGCTTCGTAAGCGGTCCGGCGGCAGGCCAGAACCGGTCCGAAGGCCAGGCCAGGCCGGACGTGGGTGCCGAGGGCGGTGAACGCGCTCGAACCCATCAGCGCCGTGACGTTGAAGAGCAGGCTGAACTGCTCGACCGGCCGTCCGGTGCGGTGCCAGGGCTGCACCGAGACCAACGACGGTGGGTTCGCCTCCACCTCCGCCACCACCCGGTCGAGGACGCCGGCGCGATCCATGCGGACGTCGGCATCGAGGAAGACGAGCACGTCAACCCCGGCCTCCGCGGCCCGGCGCGCCCCTGTCGCACAGGCCCACGTCTTGCCCGTCCATCCTTCGGGAGGAGGCGGTGCGGCCACCACCTCGACCCCGGCCCGGGAAGCGACCTCGGCCGTGGCGTCCGAGGACTCGTCGTCGACGACGATGCACCAGTCGCCCGCCGCCAACTGGGGCACCACGGTCGAGAGCAGCTCGGGGAGCGATTGCTGCTCGTTGCGGGCCGGCACGATCACGGCCAGCCGTGGCCTGGACCTCGCCCCGCCCCCGGACACGGGCGGCAGCGGGCGGGCGCGCCAGAACAGGAACCATCCGCACCCCCAGCCCACGACGTAGAGCGCCACCGAGGTGAGCGAAGGCCACCACACCCGACCGGACGCTACCGAGCCCGCTGCGCACTCCTATCCTCACGCCGTGCTCCGCCTGCCCGTCGTCCGGCTCGACCCCGACCTGCCCCTGCCGTCCTATGCGAGAGCGGGGGACGCCGGGCTCGATCTGCTGGCGCGGGAAGATGCCGTGGTGGCCGCCGGGGGTGGTCGTGCCCTCGTGCCCACGGGGATCGCCGTAGCCATCCCGCCGGGTCACGCCGGGTTCGTGCTCCCCCGCAGCGGGCTGGCTCTTCGCCATGGGCTGACGGTGGTGAACGCGCCCGGTCTGATCGACGCCGGCTATCGGGACGAGGTGAAGGTGATCTTGCTGAACACCGATCCGGTCAACGAATACCGGGTGCTGCGGGGCGACCGCATCGCGCAACTGGTGATCCAGCGTGTGGAGTCCGTCGACCTGGTGGAGGGACCGGGGCTACCGGGGGCGAGCCGGGGCGGCGGCCTCGGCCACACCGGAGCGTGAGTCAGCCCTCGCGGACCACCTCGCTGGCGACCTTGTCGTCCCGGAGGCCGAGGAAGCTGGCTTGGCGCACGAAACCCTCGCTCGTCCACTCGGCGAACGCGATCTCGGCCACCAGCTCGGGCCGGACCCAGGTGGCGTCACGAAGGTAGGCCCGAGGCGGTGGGGGATCGAACGGGCATCGCGACGTGACTAGTCCGCGGAGCAGCCGGATGAGCCGCTCCAAGGTCTTCTGGTCGAACCCCGAACCCACCCCGCCCCCGAACCGGAGGGCGCCGGCCTGGTGGTAGCCGATCAGGAGGGCGCCGAAGGTGCCGGTCCGGTTTCCGGTGCCGGCCGTGAAGCCGCCGATCACCACCTCCTGCTGGGGCCGGTTCTTCACCTTGCGCCAGCTCGGTGAGCGCTTGCCGGGGACATAGAGGCTCCCCAGGCGTTTGGCCATGATGCCCTCCAGCCCTTGGTCCTCGGTGACCTGGAGGAGCACGGCCCCGTCGCCGATCTGGTGGCGCGGGACGATGCATCCCGGGCCGGCGTCGAAGGAATCGAGCAGGAGTTCCCGCCGCTGCTCGTACGGCAGGGTGATGGTGTCCTTGCCGTTCAGGGACAGCAGATCGAACGCCACGTAGGCGGCCGGTCGCTCGTGGCGCTGGAGCAACTCGAACCGGGGCACGCCCTCGTCCGTGAGCACCACCACCTCGCCGTCGATGATGGCCTTCTCGGCGCGGAGGCCCCCGCCGAGGCCCGAGAGCTCGGGGAAGCGGGCCGAGACGTCGCGGTTCGTGGTGCTCTGCAGGCGTACCCGCCCGCCGTCGACGAAGGCGATTGTGCGGTAGCCGTCCCACTTCAGCTCGTAGGCCCAGGCGTCATCGTCCAACGGAAGAGTGCCGGACACCGCCTTCATCGGAAGCACGGGGAAGTGGAGCACGTCAGGCGTCGGCCGGCAGGCGGCTCGACAGGACGCCGCTGGCCTCGAGGCGGTCGAGCTCCGCGTCGGAGAGCCCACACAGCTCGGCCAGCACCTCCCGGTTGTGCTCGCCGCGGTAGGCCGGCTGGCCCCGGACGCCCGCGTCGGCCGCGCCGAAGTGCCACGGCGCGTTCGGGATGCGGATGGTTCCGCCACCGCGGTCGGGCACCTCGACGATGGCGCCCCTGGCCCGCGCCCAGTCGCTGTCGGCCACCTCCTGCACGGTGCGCAGCACGCCCATGGCCAACTCCTGTTCCGCCAATGCGTCCTCGAGCTCGCCGGCGGTGGCGAAGCCGTTGGCGGCCTCCTGGAGGGCGGCCAGCAGCTCGCCGTAGTGCTGGCGGCGGGCCCGCAGGTCGACGAAGCGGGGGTCATCGGCGAGCGCCGGGCAGCGCAGCGCGGCGATGTAGCGCTCGAAGGTGCCCCGGTCGGCGGGGTGGCCGGAGACGACCACGGTCCGGCCGTCCGCCAGCGACAGCACCGGGTAGTCACCGGGACGGAAGCTGGGGATGGCGCCCTCGTCGGGCAAGCCGGACAGCTCCCAGTGGACGTGCTCGTTGATGGCCAGCAGGGTCTCGGTCATCGACACGTCGATGTGCTGGCCCCGGCCGGTTCGCTCCCGCTGGTACAGGGCGGCCAGGATCGCGGACAGGCACTCCAGCGCGGCGTAGACGTCGCCGTGCGAGATGACGTCGTTGGCGAAATCGCCGCCGCGGGCCACACCCTGGGCCCAGGTCAGCCCGCTCTCGGCGCCGACCACCGGCGCGTACGCCCGGCGGTCCTTCCACGGCCCGGTCTGCCCGTACCCGGTCAGCGAGGCGTACACCAGCCGCGGATGATCGGCGGCCAGCCGCTCGTAGCCCAATCCCATGCGCTCCATCACACCGGGGCGGAAGTTCTCCAGCACCACGTCACTGCGGGCGGCCATGGCCCGCACCAGGTCGCCGGCCCGGGGTTGGCGGAGGTCGAGCGAGACGTTGCGCTTCCCGCAGTTCTGCTGGGCGAAGTAGGTGGCGATGGAGTTGACCCGCGGATAGCTGAACCGCGTGAGGTCACCTTGGGGAGGCTCGACCTTGATGACGTCCGCGCCGAGGTCGACCAGCATGCGGCCGCAGTGAGGGCCCGAGAGCACGCGGGAGAGGTCGAGGACCCGCACGCCCTCGAGCGGGCCCGGGCCCCGGGTCGGCGGCTCCACCTAGAGCACTCCGGCGGCCGTCCGGAGGTGTTCGAGGGCGAGCGCCGAGTAGAGGGCGATGCCCTGCACCATCGCGTCCTCTTCGAAGTACACCTTGGTGGAGTGGTTGGCCGGTGCCGTCCGCGGGTCCTGGCCGGACGGAGTGGCTCCGAGGAACAGCATGGACCCAGGGACTCGCTCTAGGACGTAACTGAAGTCCTCCGAGCCCATCATCGGGTTCGGGAGCATCACGATGCGCTCGTCGCCCACGACCGTTTTGGCCACGCCGGCGGCGAAGGTGACGAAGTCGCGGTCGTTGACCGTGACGGGATAACCGGCGTCCACCTCGACCTCCGCCTCGGCCTCGTGGGCCGCCGCGATGCCTTCGGCCACCCTGCGGATGCCGTCGTGCACTCGCAGCCGGGTGCCCTCCGAAACCGCCCGGATGGTGCCCAGGATGTCGCAGTGATCCGGGATGACGTTGTTCGTGGTGCCGGCGTGGATGCTGGCGACGGTGATCACCGACGGATCGAACACATCCACCCGGCGGGTCACCAGGGTCTGCAGCGCCTGCACGATCTCGCAGGCCACGGGGACCGGGTCCAGCGTGCGGTGCGGTTCGGAGGCGTGGCCACCCGCGCCTCGTATGCGGATGCGCAGGACGTCGGAGGAGGCCATGATCGGCCCCTTCCGGGTGCTGACCCACCCGCTCGGGAGGGCGGAGGTCACGTGCAGCGCGGCGGCGGCTGACACGGGGCTCGGACTGCCGTCCGGCAGGGGCGGAACCTCGAGCAGCCCCTCGTCCAGCATGTAGCGGGCGCCGTGGTGGCCCTCCTCGCCGGGCTGGAACATGAACAGGACCCGCCCGGCCAGTTCCTCGCGCCGTCCCGACAGCAGCCGTGCCGCGCCGGACAGCATGGCGACGTGGGTGTCGTGGCCGCAGGCGTGCATCGCCCCGTCGACCTCGCTCGAGAACTCGAGGCCGGTCTGCTCGGGCATGGGCAGCGCATCCATGTCGCCCCGGAGGAGGATCGTGGGTCCGGGCCGGCCGCCGGTCAGGAGCGCGGCGATCCCGCTGGTCGACTCGTGGAGCGTCACGTCGAGGCCGAGGTCGTCGATGTCCTCCAGGATCCGCTCCCGGGTGGCCGGCAGGTCGTTGCCGACCTCGGGGCGACGGTGGAGGTCTCGCCGGAGCCCGACCGCGCCGCCGAGCAGGTCGCGGGCTTCCTCCTGGAGCGTGTCGATGGTCATGGCGCATGGTAGGCACGCGCCGTGAGCCACGACGCGGCCGGGGACGAGCTGGTGGACATCGTCGACGAAGACGATCGGGTGATAGGGACCGTGTCCCGCGCGCGGATGCGGGCCGAGCGGCTGCCGCATCGCGGTGTCTTCGTCGTGGTGCGGCGCAGCGACGGTCGCATCCTCGTGCACCGGCGCAGCGCGGACAAGGACATCTGGCCGTCGGCCTGGGACATCGCCGTGGGCGGAGTGGTGCACAGCGGGGAGGCATGGGAGGCCGCTGCCGTTCGAGAATTGGCCGAGGAGGTCGGCGTCACCGGCGTGACGCTGCGGCTCCGGCGGGCTGGGCGCTACGTCGATGGCGACGTCGTGGAGTCGGGTCGCGTCTACGAGGTCACGTGGGACGGGCCGGTGACCTTCAACGACGGTGAGGTCGTGACGGCCGAGTGGTTGACGCCCGACGAGCTGGCCACCCGCCTGCAGGGCGAGGACGGCGCTGGTCGGTTCTGCCCGGACAGCCTGGCCCTGGCCGGTGACCTGCTCCGCTGAGCAGGCGCTGCTTTCGGGCTCGCCTTTCCGAATCGGGCCTGCCCAGGTACCTCCTTCTGGCGACCACATCGAACAGGAGGACTTCTCATGAGTGGCATGTACGGCGCCGATCCGGACCAGCTCCAGACCCTCGGCACGACCCTGAAGCGGCAGATGGAGGCGGTGAGCAGCGTGATCAGCCAGGTGTCGGCCGTGCTCGGCAACACCCTGTGGCAGGGCCCCGCCCACGACCGCTTCGCCAGCGACTGGAACGGCGCCTTCAAGGACGCGCTCAACCGGCTCAACCAGGCCTTCGAGGCCGCTGGGCAGGATTGCACGGCGCGCGCCGAGGAGCTGCGCCGCGTCATGGGCGCGTAGGCGGAGGGCGCGGTCTCGCCGCGTCCTACGATCGCCCGCGCCGGGAGGTGGCCGATGGGACGGGTACGGATCGAGTTCACCGTGGAGCCCTTCGTCGAGGGACGGCCGGGCCCGCATGTGAAGGCGGCCATCGACGCCGCCAGCCGGCGGGGGCTGGAGGTCGACGTCGGGCCGTTCAGCACCATCGTGGACGTGCCCGACGACGACATCGGCGAGGCCGTGGCCGAGCTCGTCACGACGGCGCTCGAACACGGTGCCTCCAGAGTGTCGTTGCAAGTGGAACCGGTCGCGGGAGCCGCCGCGGACGGCAGCTCGTGATCGAGGACGCCCGGTCGGAGGATCTACGCCGCTCGTTCCTGGCGGCGCTGGAACCGGTGGCCCACGCTCTCGGCGCCGTCATCGTCGGCGCCAGTGCGTTGGAGGAGGAGGACATCCCCCTGCGCTGGGACGGT
>DASTFY010000216.1:0-3253 GCA_035719525.1 Acidimicrobiales bacterium | reverse complement strand
TACTCGCTTCGCTCGGCAATGCGTCGGGCGCCGCTGCGGTGCCCGGCCAAGCCGGACGCACCGGGGCCAGACCGCGCCGGCAATTCGGGCGGCTGGCGGTGCCGGTGAAGCGTTTGTGTCGACGATCACCGCGGTCAGCGCGGAAAACCCCGACACAAGCGTGCCGGGGAGCCCGGTCTGCAGGCCAGCGCCCGGGCGTGTTGCCGGCGCAGTCATGAACGCTTCAGGGGCACGGAAGGCTGTTCAAGCGGGCGGTGGGGGAGCACGATGGAGCATGGCCTCGGTGGTCTTCCGCGATCGCGTCGACGGGGGGCGGCGACTGGCCGAGACGCTGGGTCACCTGCGGGATGTCGATGATCTGGTGGTGCTCGGCCTGCCCCGGGGCGGGGTGGTGGTGGCAGCCGAGGTGGCCAGGGAGCTCTCGGCTCCGCTCGACGTGCTCGTCGTCCGCAAGCTCGGCTTCCCCGGTCACGAGGAACTGGCCCTCGGCGCCGTGGCCAGCGGCGGCGCCATCGTGCTCAACGACGACGTCCTCGCCGCCGCCGGCCTGGACGAGGCCGAGCTGCAGCGCCGGGCCGAGGGACGGCAGCAGGCGGTCATCGAGATGGAGAGGCGGCTGAGGGGTGACCGGCCGGCGCTGGACCTCGGCGGCCGCACCGCGGTCCTCGTCGACGACGGGCTGGCCACCGGCGCCACGATGCGGGTGGCTGTCGTCGCGGCGCGCCGGGCGGGCGCCGATCGCGTAGTGGTGGCCGCGCCCGTGGCGTCGCCCGAGGCGGTGCGGACGCTCGAAGGCCTGGCCGACGAGGTGGTCTGCCTCGCCGTGCCGACCAACCTTCGAGCGGTGGGCATGCACTATCGCGACTTCTCGACTGTGGAGGAGGACGACGTCCGCCGGTTGCTAGTGTGACCTGCGTGGATGAGATCTTGATCTCAACAAATGAGACGAATACCGGATCACTGAGCCGCCTGCCGGCGTGGGACGGCGCGCGCTACGCCGCCAACACCGGCCACCATCGCGTGTACGACGCGGCGTTTCTCGACCCGCTGCCCCTCACCGCCACGGACGTCGTGCTGGACCTCGGTTGCGGGTCGGGTGACTTCACCACCGTCGTGGCTGAACGCGCTCGGGAGGTCGTGGGTCTGGAGCCCCAGCCCTCGCTGCTGGCCGAGGCGCGTCGCCGAGCCCGTCCGAACCAGCGCTTCGTGAATGGCACCGTCCAGGAGCTGGGCGCCCTGTTCCCTGAAGACGGGCAGTTCGACGTCGTGATGACCAGAGCAGTGCTCCAGTGGGTGCCCCTGGCCGACCACCCGCCGCTGCTGGCCGACGCCTTCCGGCTGCTGCGCCCCGGCGGCCGGTTCCGGGCCGAGTTCGGCGGCGCCGGCAACATCGCTCGCGCCCGCCGGCTGTTGGACGAGGTGTCGGTGGCCCTCGGTGGCCCGGCCAGCCCGTGGACCTTCCCCGACGCGGGGGTCTACCTCGAACTGGTCGAGCGGGCGGGGTTCGACCTCGGCCACGGGTTCCTGCGCCTGGTGCCGCAGCGCCGATCCTTCGACCGGGCGTCGCTCCTCGGCTGGTTCCACAGCCAGATCGTGCAGGCCTACACCGTGGGCATGGACGCGCCCACGGCCGAGCTGTTCACCGGTGAGGTGCTGGCCCGCTTCGACGAGTTGGCCCGCTGGGATGGTTCCTTCGACCAGACCTACGTCCGTATGGACCTGCTGGCCCGGCGTACCGGCTAGGAGCACGCTGAGGCAATGGATGCACGCATCTCGCCGGTTCTCGACGCCGCTGGCGGTGTTGCTTCTCCTGTAAGGAGAATCCCCCTGGACCGGTTATGCGACTTTGGTGAGGGTGACGCCGTAGCCGAGGTGGTGGAGTTGGCGGATGAGGTGGTCGCGTCGTTTGTCGTTGTCGGTTCGGCGGGTGAACCAGTCCCCGCCGAGCTCGTTGTAGTCGCAGTCGTTGGTGAGCAGATGCCAGCAGATGACCAAGATGGAGTGGCCGACGGCGGTGGTGGCTTTGTTGCGTCCGATGCGGCGAGAGAGCCGCCAGAACTGCGCGGCGAGATAGGTGTCTCGGGCGTGGGATGCGGCAGTGGCACTCTGGTTGAGGATCTCGCCGAGCCACCGGTGGCCGTGGTTGGTCGGGCTCGAACGTCGTTTGCCGCCGGTGATGTTGTTCCCCGGGCAGACCCCGGCCCACGAGGCGAGATGTGCCGCGGTGGGGAACCGGCTCATGTCGATGCCGATCTCGGCGATGATGCACTCAGCGGCTCGTTTCCCGATCCCCGGGATGGTGTCGAGCCGGTCGCGGGCATGACTGAAAGGGACCATCACCCGGTCGATCTCGCCGTCGAGTCGGGCGATGGCGCTCTCGAGATAGTCGACGTGATCGAGGATGACCCGCAACATCAGCGCGTGATGTTCTTTGAACTGGCCTCGCAGCGCTTCGCGCAGCTGGGGGATCTTGTTGCGCAACGTTCCCTTGGCGAGTTCGGCCAACACGTCCGGATCATCCTCGCCCCTGACCAGGGCGCGCAGCATCAATCGGCCCGACACGCCGAGCACATCCGAGGCCACCGAGTCGAGCTTGATCCCCGCGTCTTCGAGGACCTTCTGGACACGCTGGGTTTCGGCGGTGTGGGTCTGGATCAGCCGTTTGCGGTAGCGGGTCAGGTCACGCAGCTCTCGGATCGCGGCGGGGGGCACGAACGACGATCGCAGCAGCCCATGTTCCAACAGCTCCGCCAACCATGCCGCGTCGGCCAGATCGGTCTTGCGGCCCGGCACCATCTTCACGTGCTTGGCGTTCACGAGTTGCAGCTCAAACCCCCGGTCTTCGAGGAGATACCAGATCGGCTTCCAGTACTGACCGGTCGCCTCCATCACCACCTGCACCACCCCGTTCGCGGTCAACCAGTCCGCCAGCTCCTCCAACCCGGACGTGAACGTCAGGAACGTTCGCAACTCCGAGCGACGCCCCCGTCCCGACCGGGCCGGTGTACGGACACACCCGACGACCTCGTCTTTGCCGACATCCAACCCGGCGCACCGTTCGACGACGACTTCCATCGCGGCTCTCCTCTCGTCCCCAAGGAAGCGGGGCGGCAGGACCGTCGGATCATCGAGCCTGTAAGGCGTGCTCAAAGCCACATGTCGCGGTGCCGGAACGGTCCCCAGCGTCAATCTCACAATCGGGCACACCCGCACCAAGGAGACCCGAGCTCAGCCACCCCGCGCCGAGATTCTC
>DASTFY010000215.1:0-4308 GCA_035719525.1 Acidimicrobiales bacterium | reverse complement strand
TCGACGCCAAGCCCGAGAAGGGCGATTGGAACGGTGCCGGCGCGCACACCAACTTCTCCACCAACGGGATGCGGGACGGCTTCCACTCGGTGGAGTCGGCCGTCAAGGCGCTCGGCGCCAAGTGGGAGCTCCATGTGAAGAACTACGGGCACGGCATCGAGGAGCGGCTCACCGGCCAGCACGAGACGGCGCCGTGGAACAAGTTCAGCTCCGGCGTGTCCGATCGCGGCGCTTCGGTGCGCATCCCGTGGCAGGTGGCCAAGGAAGGCCGCGGCTACATCGAGGACCGGCGCCCCAACGCCAACATGGATCCCTACACCGTCACCCGGCTGCTCGTCGACACCATCTGCTCGGCTCTCGGGTGACCGCGGTCCGTCGGCGGTGACTCCTGCCGGTCACCCCGACCGGACAGACTGGAGGCGGTGACCATGGAGCGACACCAGGACTACGTCATGCGGACCGTGGAGGAGCGCGGCATCCGCCTGGTCCGGCTGTGGTTCACCGACGTGCTGGGGCAGCTCAAGAGCTTCGCCATCAGCCCGGCCGAACTGGAAAACGCCCTCGAGGAGGGGATGTCCTTCGACGGCTCGTCCATCGACGGGTTCAGCCGCGTCCAGGAGAGCGACGTGCTGGCGATGCCGGACCCCAACACGTTCGAGCTCCTGCCGTGGGGAGACCCGACGACGCCTGAGGCGCGGGTGTTCTGCGACATCGCCAACCTGGACGGCACGCCCTTCGAGGGCGACCCTCGCTACGTGCTGCGCCGGAACCTCGATCGGGCGCGGGAGCGCCAGCTCACCTACTACGTGGCGCCTGACCTGGAGTTCTTCTACTTCGCCCCCGGACCCAAGGGGCAGCCCCCACAGCCTCTCGACGAGGGATCGTTCTTCGATCTCACCACCAACGACATCACCGGCTCGCTGCGGCGCCAGACCATCAGGGCGCTCGAGACGCTCGGCATCCCCGTCGAGTACTCCTTCCACGAGGACTCGCCCAGCCAGCACGAGATCGACCTGCGCCACACCGATGCCCTCACGATGGCCGACAGCGTCATGACCTTCCGGCTGGTGGTGAAGGAGGTCGCCGCCTCCCAGGGCGTGCACGCCACCTTCATGCCCAAGCCGCTGGAAGGCGTGCAGGGCTCCGGCATGCACACCCACGTCTCGCTCTTCCGCGGTGAGGACAACGCGTTCTTCGACGCCACCGACCCATATCACCTCTCGACCATGGCCAAGCGGTTCATGGCCGGCCTGCTCCACCACGCGGCCGAGATCACGGCCATCACCAATCAGACCGTCAACTCCTACAAGCGCCTGGTCCCCGGCTTCGAGGCGCCGGTGCACGTCTCCTGGGCCCGCAACAACCGGTCCGGGCTGATCCGCGTCCCGATCCCCAAGCGGGGCAACGCCAGCGCCACCCGCCTCGAGTACCGCTCGCCCGACCCCGCCTGCAACCCGTACCTCGCCTTCGCGTTGATCCTCGCGGCCGGGCTGAAGGGCGTGGAGGAGGGGTACGACCTCCCGCCCGAGGCCGAAGCCAACTTGTTCGAGTTGAGCGACGAGGAGCTGGCGAAGCTGGGCATCGACCAGCTCCCGCAGTCGCTGTCCGACGCGCTGCGGGTGATGGAGCGCTCCGAGCTGGCCGCCTCCACCCTGGGCGAGCACATCTTCGAGTGGTTCCTGCGCAACAAGCGCTCCGAGTGGCGCTCCTACAAGACGCAGGTCACGTCCTTCGAGTACGACCGCTACCTGAGGTCGCTGTGAGCGAGTCGCGGTGATGGACCCGATCGTGGTCTTCCCGGATCCGCCCCCTCCGGAGCTGGCCCGCACCCTCGACCTCGGCGGCTACGCGTGGAAGGCCGCCCCATCGCTCGACGTCGCCAACCGGCTGGAGCCGACCAACGGCTGGGCCGGTGGGATCGTGGTGGCCGACGACGATCCGGAGGCGGCCTGGGCGTTCTGCCGGGCCGTCCGCAAACGCGATGTCCCCGTCGGCCCGCTCATGGTGTTGGTGTCCGGCGCGCAGCTCGGCGACCTCGAGCTACGCGACGACCTGTTCGACGACTTCTGCCTCACCCCGTTCCACCCTCGCGAGCTGGAGGCCCGCCTGCGTCACCAGTTCTGGCGCGTCGGTGGCGGCGCCCGGCCGGACCTGGTGGAGTACGGACCGCTGAGCCTCAACCTCGAGACCTACCAGGCCTCCATCGCCGGCCGCCCGCTGGACCTCACGTACATGGAGTACGAGCTGCTGAAGTTCCTGGCGCAACATCCGGGGAAGGTGTTCACACGCGAGATGCTGCTGTCGCGGGTGTGGGGCTACGAGTACTACGGCGGGGCCCGCACCGTGGACGTCCACGTACGGCGCCTCAGAGCGAAGTTGAGCGAGGAGCACGCCGGGCTCATCTCGACGGTCCGCAGCGTCGGTTACCGCTTCGGCCAGAGCCGCTGGGGCAGCTAGCCGCGACGGCACTAGCCCGACGCGGCCAGCCGGGCCTGAACGGCCGCGGCGATCGTCTCGACGAAGCGATGCCCGCCCGCCTCGGTGAGGTGCACGCCGTCGTCGGCCAGCACGGGCTCGGAGAGCGCCACCTGTGCCCAATCGGCCACGGAGAGCTCTCGCCGCTCCGTGTCCAGGAGCCGCAGCACGGCGTCGAAGGCCTGCGACTCCGCGGGCAGGTCAAGACGGTGGACGCCCATCCAGACGACCGGGGTATTCGGACCGATCTCGTCGAGCATCGCGGTGATCCAGGAGGCGTAGAGGCCCGAGTCGAGCGGCCCGTCGGCGATGTCGTTGGTGCCGAGCTGGATCACCCAGAGCGCCGGCCCCACCGAACGCAGCTCGTCCACCACGACGAGGCCGGGGCTGATCAGACCGTCGAGGCCCCAGTCCTGGACGTGCCGGCCGGGCGCCACCTGTAGGACGGGCGTGACTCCGAGCAAGCGCAGCGAGGCGTCGAGCTCACCGGCCACGGAGTAGGCCAGCGAGTCGCCGACCACGGCGACCGTCGGTGGAGCCCGCGATGCGACCGGCTCCGAGGTCTCCGGTTCGGGGGCATCCGTCACCGCGGGCGCGGGCGCGGGCGCGGTCTCGACCGCCGCCACGGTGTTGGCCGATGCCACCGGCGCCGGCGCCGAGACGCCGTAGGCGACGATCATCGACGCCATGAGCGCCAGCACGCCGACCGCGAGCGCCGCGTGCGAGCGCGATGAACCCGTTCCCCCCACAGCACTCATTCTGTCCGGTCCGGTGAACGGGGGTTCAGGGAAAAGCAACTTCATGCCGGGAGGCGGCCCCAGAACAGGATCCGCTTGAACGCGTACGGATAGGGCGAACGGTCACCGAGGACCTCGAGCAGGCGGGCCCGGTAGCGGTCGATGAAGGCCTCGAACACGTCCGGCTCCAGGCGGTTCCTGAACCTGGTCAGGCTGGTGCCCTTCACCCACTCCACCACGTCCGCCGAGCCGGCGAGGTGATGCAGGTAGACCTGCAGCCGCACGTGTTGGCGAACGAAGCCGAGGCTGTCCAGGATCTCCGCGTACTCGTCGGGACGGCGCACGGTCCGCACGGTGTCGACCGGTACGTCGCCGCCGAGCGCCTGGTGGAAGCGTGGTTCGTGCGCGACCTCGTCGGCCACGACATGCGAGGCGTGGTCGAGGTTGGTCGGCACTTGCACCGCGAGTTGGCCTCCCGCGGCCAGGAGCGAGAGCCATCGAGCGAGGACGGCGGCGTGGTCGGGCACCCACTGGAGCGCGGCGTTGGCCACGATGACGTCGAAGGGCCCGTCGATGTCCGGGAAGGCGAGATCGCCCTGCTGGAAGCGCAGCGGGCCGCCGGCCCGCGACGTGGCCTCGGCCAGCATGGACGGCGACGACTCCAGACCGACCAACTCGGCCGGCCGCCATCGCTCGATCAGCGTCGCCGTCAACTCGCCCGTACCGCAGCCCAGGTCGGCGACCCGGGCTCCGGGCGCCGGTGGCTCGACGAGGTCGACCAGATCCCGAAAGGGGGCACTGCGCTCGGCCTTGAACCGGTCGTACTGCTGAGGGCTCCATCCATCGTTCGTCGCTGCTGCCACACTTGTATGCTACTTGTATTCGTCGGCAGGCTGGAATCGGTACCCCATGCCCGGCTCGGTGATCAGGTAGCGGGGTCGGGCCGGATCCGGCTCCAGCTTGCGCCGGAGCTGCGCCAGGTAGACCCGGAGGTAGTTGGTCTCACGCTCGTACGTCGGACCCCACACCTGCTGGAGGAGTTGGCGCTGCGTCACCAGGCGGCCGGGGTGGCGGAGAAGGACGTCAACGATGCCCC
>DASTFY010000214.1:0-7937 GCA_035719525.1 Acidimicrobiales bacterium | reverse complement strand
GGTCGGCGGGCCAGCGGGTACGAGCCGATGACTATCAAGGCCGTGGCGCACAGCTCGTCGAAGAGCGAGGCCCGCTGACCGGGGTGTGAGCGCGTTCTGCGTGCCGCGATGCTGACCAGGGCTCCGAGCACTCGCTGGAACGCGACGCGGAGGGCCAGGGTCCGGCCTTCCAGGGCCGCCGCCACGATCCGGGCCATCACCAGGTCCGCCGTCTCCAGATCGACCGGAGAGTGCCCGTCCGGCTGACCGCCGCACGCCGCCAACAGCGCGACGAGGTCCCGGTGGTCGGCGATGGGCTGTCCAGCCAACTCCGCCGCCACGGCGGGGTCGGTCACCAGAGATGCCCATTCCGCGTTGAGCCGGGCCGTCAAGGTGGGCCGGCTCCTGGAGTAGGAGGAGAGATGGCTGTGGAGGTGGGTGATCCGCACGATGTCCATGCCCACTGAGGGTCCGGATTGGTCTCACCAGAGCTCGCACCAGGTGTCTCACCGGCGGCCACGGTGCGCGGGAAATCCCGTACGGGCTTCCGGAACCGGCGGTTCCAGGCACACGCTCAGGGCATGACGACGATCGACCGCACCCACTCACACCTGCGCGCACAGCCCTCGACGGTGGACGTCGTCGTGCGCACGGCGGCCGGGTGCCGCTCGCCCTGTTCGGCCAGCGATGTGGACGTCGAGCTCACCCTCCACCATCCAGCGGCCACGATCGCCGACCTGGCCGCCGCTCTAGCCGGCGCGCCCGACGGCACCGGTGGCTCGACGCTGCTGGTGGACGGTCGGCTCACGCCACCCGGGCTCCCCCTGAGGGCGAGCCCACTGCGGCGGGGGTCGGTGATCGCCACGCCGGTGGGCCCGGAGCACGAGCCCTCGGCCCCGGGTGCTGACGAGACGGACGGCGCTCGCCCGGTCGTCGCCCTGAGGACAGTGGCCGGGCCGGACGCCGGCCGGGTCCTGCTCCTCGGCGTCGGTGCGCACGTGGTGGGTCGAGCCGGGAGCGCGGACGTCGCCCTCGACGATCCCGAGCTGGCGCGGCGGCAGGTGGTGCTCGAGGTCGGTGTGGAGGGTGGCATCGAGGTGACCGACCTGTGCGCGCCGCGCCGGACCCGCATCGGCGGGGCGATCGTCGACGGCGTGGCGTCGATGACCGTGGGAGCCGTCCTCGATGTGGGTGCCACCCTGGCCGAGGTCGTGGAGGTCGCCGCCAGTGCGGGCGACGGACGCACTCCGGCGAACGAGGTGGGAGGGTCGACGTCCTGGACCGAGCCGCTGCGCCGGCCGCCGACGCCGACGCGTGCCGGCCCGCCTTCACCGGTTCCGGTGCCGGCCACCAACCCGGTGGGCACGGTCTCCGGGCCCCTCGGACTCGCTGCCGTCGTGACTGGTCTCGTCGCCGGCGCCGCGGCGGCGCTGATCCTGCATCAGCCGGCCTTCCTCGTCCTGAGCGCGGTGGGAGCGGCAGGGACGCTGGGCGTGGCCCTGTGGCAACGCATCACGAATGGACGGCGGGGAAGGGCAGCCCGCCGCCAGGAGCGTGAGGTCGTCGCCCGCTTCGCTGAGGATCTCGCCCAGCACCAAGCTGCTGTCGCCAGAGCGCTCCGGAGCGCGGCCGTCGAGCTGTCCGACGCGGTGACCTGCGCGCACGAGCGCGGCGTCGGTCTGTGGACCCGGCGGAACGGCGACCCGGGCGCGTACACCGCCGTCGTGGGTCGGGGCCAGGTGGTACGGAGCCCCGCGCTGGTCGGTGACGCGTCGCGCTTGCCCGCCGGCGCGTGGGCCCTAGTCGAGGCGGCGAGCCTGCTCGACGACGTGCCGGTGGCGATCGATCTCGGTCCCGGTGCGGTGGTGGGCGTGGTCGGGCCGGCCGCCGTCGCCTGGGCCCTGGCTCGCAGCCTCGTGCTCCAGTTGGCCGTCACCCACGGCCCGGCGGATCTGCTTGTGGCGAGGCTCTCCGCCTCCCGTCCTCGGCCCGAGGAGGAGCGCTGGATGCGCTGGCTGCCCCACGCCGCCGACCCCGCGACCGGTGAGCTGTTGACGGCCGCCGGCCCCGGAGTGGCCGAACTGCTCGGCTCGCTCGATCGCACCCTCCTGCCGGCGCCGCACCTCCTTCTGGTCGCAGACGACCCGTCATTGCTGTCCGCCCGCAACACTGCGGCCCGCCAGCTCCTGGCCTCCGACCCCTCGGCGGCGGCGCTGGTCGTGGCCGGTGAGCTCACCGAGCTGCCCAGCATCTGCCAGACCGTGGTGGAGGTGCGCACCGATGGCCGGGCCGCCATCCACCGGCCCCAGCGGGCCGAGCTGGCTGATCACGCGAGGTTGGCGGGATCGTCGGCGGTGACGGCTCGCTCCGTGGCACTCGCCCTGGCCCGTTGGCACGATCCGGAGCAGCCGGCCGGTGGTGCGTGCGTCCCTGGCGTGATCACGCTGGCCGACCTGCTGGACGGCTCGCTCCGCGACGCCGAACGCATGGCCGCGACGTGGCGGGCCGGCGGGGACGACCCCCCTCTGCGCACGCTGCTGGCCATGGCCGCCGATGGTCCCGTCGAGGTCGACCTCGGACGCGATGGACCGCATACGTTGGTCGCCGGCACCACGGGCTCGGGCAAGAGCGAGTTGCTGCGCTCGCTCGTGGCCGGCCTGGCCGCCGGCACCAGTCCGGATCACCTCGCGTTCGTGCTCGTCGACTACAAGGGCGGTGCGGCGTTCGACGCCTGCGCCGATCTGCCTCACGTCGCCGGCGTGGTCACCGATCTCGACGAGCACCTGGCGGAGAGGGCGCTGCGCAGCCTCGCCGCCGAGCTGCGCCGCCGGGAGCGGATCCTGCGCGACGCCGGCGCGGCCGACCTGACGTCCTACCGTGCCGTGAGCGGCCGGCCGCCGCTTCCACGGCTCGTGGTGGTGGTGGACGAGTTCGCCACCCTGGTGGCCGACCTGCCGGCGTTCGTTCCCGCGTTGGTGGGGCTGGCGCAGCGGGGCCGCAGCCTGGGCGTGCACCTCGTCCTCGCCACGCAACGGCCCGCCGGTGCGATCGGGGAGGACATCCGGGCCAACACCAACCTGCGGATCGCGCTCCGTGTCCAGGATGCCTCCGACTCCGTCGATGTGGTCGGCGATCCCCTCGCCGCGTCGCTGCCCCGCCATCGGCCGGGCCGCGCGGTGCTGCGGTTCGGCCCCGGTGAGGTGCTGCTGGTGCAGATCGCCGCCTCCTGCGGGCCGGACCTCGAGCGGACGGGTCAGGCCATCACCCTGGAGCCGGTCGGCCGCTCCGCCCTCCCCGAAGCGACCGGTGCCCCGGGCGCGACGCCCCGTACAGCGCGCTCGGCCACGGTGCTCGAGGTCCTGGTCGACACGGCGCGCCGAGCGGCGGCCGGCCACGCGCTCGGCGACAGGCACCGGCCGTGGTTACCTGCCTTGCCGCGCGAAGTGAGCTGGGACGCGCTGCCTGCGGGCGCCTCGGCGCTGCTCGACGAGCCAGACCACCAGCGGCAGACGCCGTGGACCTGGAACCATCAGGACGGCCACCTGCTGTGCATCGGCACGGTCGGCAGCGGCACCACCACCGCCTTGGCCACGATCGCGCTGGCGGCGGCCCTCGCGCTGCCACCCGATGCGCTCCACCTCTACGTCGTCGACGGCGGTTCGGAGCTGGCGGCACTGGCCGATCTGCCCCACGTGGGAGCGTCCATCCGGCCGGCCGAGCACGAGCGACAGGCGCGCCTGCTCGCTCGCCTCGGCTCCCTGCTCGACCAGGACCGGGCCCTCGCGGCGCGGGCGCCGGTGGTCATCGTGGTGGACCGGCTCGAGGTCTGGCGCCAGGCCGTCGCCGAGAACCTCGGTCCGGAGCAGGCCGATCTCCTGGATCGCATCCTCGTCGAAGGTCCGGCGGCGGGCATCGTCGTGGCCGGCGGACTCGACCGGCCGGGCGCGCTCCCACTGTCGGTGTCGGGGGCGGTGGGGGAGCGCCTCATCTTCCGCCTCGCCGATCCCGCGGATGCAGTAGTGGCCGGTATCCGGCCAGCCGCGGGTGCGGACGTGATCCCGGGGCGAGCACGTCTGGCGGGACGTTCAGGGCTCGACTTGCAGGTCGCCCGAGCGGACGATCTTCCCGGCGCCGTGTGCGCCGTGGCGCACCGCTGGATGGCCCATGACGCCTCGGGAGCGGCGCCGGCGATCGACTGCCTTCCCTTGGAGCTCACCGCCAGCGATCTGCCCGCCCCGAGCGCCGGGCATCCGTGGCTCGTGCCCCTCGGCCTGGAGGGCTCGTCGTTGGCGCCGGCACGGGTCACGTTCCACGGTGGCGATCATCTGCTCATCTGCGGCCCAGCCCGGTCTGGTCGCTCCAGCGCGCTGACCCTGATCGCCCAGCAGCTCCTGTGTGCCGCGCCCACGGCGCGCGTCATCGCCTTGGTCCGTCGCCCGTCGCTCGGAGACGTGGCCGGCGTGCCCGGGGTCGTGCCCTGTGCGACGACTTCGGAGATGGAGGCTCTGATCGAACCCGAGTCGTTGCAACTGCAAGTGGTATTGGTCGATGACGCCGAGCTGGTCGAGGACTCTTCGCAGGCCATGACCCGGCTGCTGGAGGGAGCCCGGCGAGACGTCATCGGGGTGGCGGCAGGCCGGATCGATGCGTTGCGTTCGGCCTACGGTCACTGGACCCAGGTCGTGCGCCGGCAGCGTAGAGGGGTTGTCTTACGGCCGACGTCTGATCTCGACGGCGACGTGCTCGGCGCCGTGTTGCCGCGCCGGGAGACGACACCGATGGCGCCCGGACGGGGGTACCTGGTCGTCGACGGTGTGTGCCGGCTGGTGCAGCTGGCCGTTCCGGTACGGCCCGAACCATTTCGACGGGCTAGCCTCGCCGTGGTGGGGAGGACCGACATCGCCGATTCAGCGCGCGCCCGCCGGGTTCCGGCGCGCCGGTGAAGTCAGGGGAGGCGATCATGCGGTCGTCCCGCGGATGAGCGTCGCCACCGCGGTGGCCCGGGCGCTGGGCGTGGCCGTCGGGGCGTCGCATCCCATCGGTGGTGGAGACGTCGGGGAAGGCTGGCGGCTGGAGTTGGCCGACGGTCGGGTCGTCTACGCCAAGACCCGCGCCGGCGCTCCTCCGGGTATTTTCAATGCCGAGGCGGCCGGCCTGCGCTGGCTGGCCGGCGCCGCCGCCCTGCCCGTACCGGAGGTGCTGGCCGTCGCCGACGGTCCGGGGCAGGGACAGCCGGTGCTCGTGCTGCCGTGGATCCAGGCCGGCCGCGGAGCTTCCCGCGACGACGAGGCGTTCGGGCGCGGTCTTGCCGCGCTGCACCGTGCCGGCTCGGTGTCGTACGGCTTCGGTCGTGATGGCTTCATCGGCCCGCTTCCGCTGGACAACCGGTCCACGGCGACCTGGGCGGAGTTCTGGTGGACGCGGAGGATCGAGCCCTTCCTCCGCCTTGCGGTCGACGCCGGTGCCATCGACGTTGACGATGCAACGATCGTCAACCGGCTGGAGGATGAGATCGACGACCTTCTAGGCCCGCCTGAGCCCATTGCCCGGCTCCACGGGGATCTGTGGAGTGGCAACGTGCTCTGGGCCGACGACGGCCGTCCTTGGTTGATCGACCCCTCGGCCTACGGCGGGCGGCGCGAGGTCGACCTGGCGATGCTGGCCCTGTTCGGCGTGAGCGATCGTACGTTCGGCGCCTATCACGAAGCCTGGCCGCTGCCGGCCGGCTTCGAGGATCGAGTGGCGCTCTACCAGCTCTACCCTCTGCTCGTGCACGCCGTGCTGTTCGGAGCGGGGTACGGCAAGCGGGCGCTGGCCGCGGCCGAGCATTACGTCAGCTGAGCCGGGCGCGCCCATGCCGGGACTTGCGGACCTTCTCACCCCGCTGCGTCTCGGTGAGCGGCGCTCCCGCAACCGGGTGCTGTTCGGACCACACGTGACCAACCTCGGCGACGACGATCGCGGTGTGACGGGACGTCACCTCGCCTACTACCGGCGGCGGGCGTCCGGCGGTTGCGGTGTCGTCGTTCTCGAGGAGGCCAGCGTCCACGAAACTGACTGGCCCTACGAGCGGGCGCCACTGGCCGAGCGGTGCGGAGACGGCTGGTCGCGGGTCGGTGCGGCGCTGCGGGACGAGGGCGCGTTGGCCATCGCCGCGCTCGGTCACGCCGGAGGCCAGGGTTCCTCCGCCTACTCCCAGCTGCCGTTGTGGGCGCCGTCGCGTGTGCCGGAGGTCAACAGCCGCGAGGTCCCGAAGTGGATGGAGCCGGAGGACATCGACGCGGTCATCGCTGGCTTCGGCGCCGCCGGTCGGATCGCCTGCGCCGCCGGGCTGGACGGCGTGGAGGTCAACGCCGGACAGCACAGCCTGGTGCGCCAGTTCCTCTCCGGGTTGACCAACCATCGCGGCGACCAATGGGGCGTCGACCGCGTGCGCTTCTGCCGCCTGGTGCTCGACGCCGTACGCGCCGCCGTGGGCCCGGACCGCATCGTCGGGCTGCGACTGTCGTGCGACGAACTGGCCCCGTGGGCCGGCATCAAAGCGGAGGACGCCCCCGCGCTGGCGTCGATGCTGGTGGACCGCGTCGACTACCTGGTGGCGGTGAGGGGCGCCATCTACTCGGCTGAGCAGACTCGGCCTGACTTCCATCAGCCGCCTGGCTTCAACGTGGAGCTCTGCCGCTCCGTCCGCGCCGCGCTGCCGGAGCGCGTCGCGGTCATCCTCCAGGGATCGGTGGTGGACGTCGAACAGGCGGCGTGGGCGCTCGGTGAGCGCGTGTGCGATGGCGTCGAGATGACACGAGCCCAGATCGCCGACCCCGACCTGGTGATCAAGCTGGCCGCCGGTACCCCTGAGCAGATCAGGCCCTGCATCCGCTGCAACCAGACCTGCCAGGTGCGCGACGTGCGGAACCCCATCGTCACCTGTGTCGGCGAGCCCACGAGCGGGCGCGAGGCCGAGGATCCCGACTGGTACGCACCGGCTGCCCGCCCACGGGACGTCGTCGTCGTCGGCGCCGGCCCGGCCGGGCTGGAGACGGCACGGGTGGCGGCGCTTCGTGGACATCGCGTGCGGATGGTCGAGCGCCGCAACCGGCCCGGGGGCGTCGCGGCCGTGGCAGGACCGGGTGGCCCGCTCGTCGACTGGCTGGTAGCGGAAGCGACGCGGCTCGGCGTGGCGATCGAACTCGAAACCGGCGGTAGGGCGGGACAAGACGAGGCCCTGGTCCAGTGCACGGGTGGCCGGCGAGGGCAACCGTCCTACGACATCGTTGAAGGTGCAACCGTTCTGGACATCGCCGAGCTTCGATGGGGCGACGTCGCTCTACCAGCGGATGGTGATGTCGTCCTGATCGACCCCATCGGGGGGCCGATCGCGGTTTCCCTGGCCGAGGAGCTCGGAGAGCGGGCGGTGCTGGTTACACAGGACCAAGTGGCCGGGAACGAGCTCTCGCGCACGGGCGATCTGGCTCCGGCCAACGTCCGCCTGCAGCAGCGCGGTGTGCGCATCGAGCGACGGACCATTGTGCGGGAGGTCCGCCCCGCCGGCGGTCACCTCGAGGTGGAGGTCGAGGATCGCTTCAGCGGGCGGCGACGAACCCTCGTCTGCTCGGCGGTGGTCGACTGCGGGTTCCGCCTGCCGGACGAGCCGCTGGCCGGCGCCACGGCCCGAGCCGGCGACTGCGTTGCCCCCCGCACGCTGCACGAGGCCGTGCTGGAGGCCCGCCGCGCCGCCCTCGCGCTGTGACGCGGTCGTTCGTGGCCGATTTGGTGGGTTCTGTCGCGTTGAGGTCGGCCATGAACGAGCTCGGTGCGTCCGGCTTGGCCGGCGCACCGCACCGAGGCTGGAGGCCCTGGCCCGGTGCGTCCGGCTTGGCCGGTGCACCGCAGCGTGGCTGGAGGCATTGCCGAGCGTCAGCGAGTAGATGGCATGTGGGGGTCTCCTCGGCGTCAGGCGC
>DASTFY010000213.1:0-2076 GCA_035719525.1 Acidimicrobiales bacterium | reverse complement strand
GGTAGCACGGTCTCCGAAGGTCGGATCGTCGTCCGCTCGACGTCGCTGAGGACGTCGTTCACCGTCCAGCGGAGCCGCCGTCCCCGGTCCGACCGGTCAAAGGAGCGACGCGACCAGCATCACCGACGCCGCGGCGCCCGCCAGCGCCCGCACGTGGTTCCAGGCTGTCCAGCGCTGCAGGTACGTGCGCCAGTACGACACGCTCTCGTCGCCGGCCGGATCGACCGCGTCGAGGGCGTTGTTCATCGGCACGTTTACCACCATCGTCTCGCCGAACACCCCGACCACGTAGAGCGCGCTCCCGATGCCCCGCAGGGTGGCGTGCGACTCGTCGGTCGTGAACGGCGCGGTGACGGCCAGCACCAGGCACAGCACCGTGGTGCCGCCGAAGACCAGCCCGAAGAGCGGGTTGAGGATGTTCGAGTTGATCGCCTGCATGACGGCGATGCCCTCGGCCGCCGGCCGTTGCCGCAGTGCGGGCATCACGCTCGTCGAGAAGGCGAACAACAGCCCGGCCACCAGGGCGCAGCCGACCGCGGCCGCCACGGCGCCGGCGGTGATCAGGTCCTCGGTCATCGGTCAGCGGCCTGAGTCCAGGTGCCGGTGGCGGCGGTCCGGGTGGCGTAGTCGGTGAAGTCCCGGGGCGGACGGCCCAGGGCCCGCCGCACGCCGTCGGTGACGTAGGCCTTGTTGCCGAGGACGTCGCTGAACAGGTGGCTCAGGAATTCGACGAGCTCGGCGGGGACGCCGTGCTCGGCGGCCTGGGCGGCGTACTCCTGCACCGACACCGGCAGGTAGGTGATGTCCCGGCCGCTGGCTCTGGCGATCTCGGCGATCGCCTCGGGGAAGCTCAGCACCCGCGGGCTGGTCAGCTCGTAGACCTGGCTGGCGTGGCCGGGCTCGGTGAGCGCCGCCACCGCGACCTCGGCGATGTCGTCGGCGTCGATGAACGGGTCGAGTTGGCCGTCGACGGCCGGGAACACCACCTCGCCGGCCCGGATCGGGTCCAGGAGAAAGTCCTCGCTGAAGATCTGCATGAACCAGGCGCAGCGCACGATGGTCACGTCGGCGCCGGTGGCCTGGACCTCGCGCTCGGCCCGCTGGGCCTCGTCCTCGCCTCGGCCGGTCAGCAGCACCAGCCGGGTGACGCCGTGCTCGATCGCGAGTTCGGCGAACGCCAGCACGGCCTTCGTTGCCTCGGGAATGATCAGGTCGGGGTACGGGATGTACGCCGCCCGCACGCCCTGCAGCACCGGCGTCCAGGTGGACTGGTCGCCCCAGTCGAAGGGCGGCTGTCCCGAACGGGAACCCACCCGCACGGGGAGACCGCGGGCGCCGAGCCGAGCGGCGACCCGCCGACCGGTCTTACCCGTGCCGCCGAGCACCAGGATCGGCCGTTCGTCGTGTGAAATCTCGGTCATGAGGGATCCTCTCCGTTGTGTGGTCGATGTACCTATCGTCCACTCTGAAGGAGTCGATCCGGTGGAACAATGCCCATCCATCGCTCATTCATGCTCGATCGTCCAGATCCGCTGGACGTTCGCGTCCAGGGCGGCAAACTGGGGCTGATGCGAGGCGATGACCCGTGGGTGACGCCCGATCCGCTGGGCGAGGCGCTGCACGTCCTGCGCATGTCGGGCACCTTCTACTGCCGGTCCGAGCTGACCGCTCCCTGGGGGCTGGACCTGCCGCCCGATCCCGAGTCGATGTGGTTCCACGTCGTGAGTGCCGGGCGCTGTTGGCTCGAGGTGGACGGCGACGAGCCCCGGCAGCTGGAGCCCGGCGACTTCGCCCTGGTGCCCCACGGCCAGGGCCACCTGCTGCTCAGCGAGCCAGGGGCTCCTGCCCCGCGGGTCGACGAGTTGGACTACGACTACGCCAGTGACCGCTATGCGATCCTGCGGTACGGCGGCGATGGTGGGACGCCCACGAGCATCGTGTGCGGCACCGTCCGCTTCGGGCACCCGGCAGCGCGCAACCTGGTGGCGCTGCTGCCCCGCACGATCGTCATTGAGAGGTCACCGGGGCCGCCCTCGCCCGAGTCCGACTGGATGCAGAGCACGCTCCGGCTCATCG
>DASTFY010000212.1:0-3300 GCA_035719525.1 Acidimicrobiales bacterium | reverse complement strand
CGGCCACCAGATCACCGCCCGCTTCTGGCAGGACCTCAAGCCGACCGACCTGCACTGGACGGTCAGCGACTTCGGCTGGGCCAAGGCAGCCTGGGGCAAGCTGTTCGGCCAGTGGGCGCTGGGCGCGGCCAACTTCCTGTGGGACGTTCGCGGCAAGCCCGACTTCGACCTCATGCTGCGGCTGCTCGGCGAGCACGGGGTCACCACCTTCTGCGCACCGCCGACCGTCTATCGGGCGCTGGTCCTGCTCGACCTGGCCGCCTACGACTGGTCAGGGCTGCGCCACTGCGTCTCGGCCGGGGAGCCGCTCAACCCCGAGGTGATCAAGGTCTGGCAGGAGGCCACCGGGCTCACCATCTACGACGGCTACGGCCAGACCGAGACTGTCAACCTGCTCGCCAACTACCGCTGCCTGGAGGTGCGCCCCGGCTCGATGGGCAAGCCAACGCCCGGCTTCGACGTGGTCGTGATCGACGACCAGGACCGAGTCCTCGGCCCTGGCCAGGAAGGCCACGTCGCCGTCCGCGTCCGGCCGGAACGCCCGGTCGGGATGTTCACCGGCTACTGGCGCGACCCGGAGGCGACCGAGGCCGCGTTCCGGGGCGACTTCTACGACACCGGCGACCGCGCCTACGTGGACGAGGACGGCTACTTCTGGTTCGTCGGCCGCGCCGACGACGTCATCACCTCGGCCGCCTACCGGATCGGCCCCTTCGAGGTCGAGTCCGCCCTGGTCGAGCACCCGACGGTGGCCGAGGCGGCGGTGATCGGCAAGCCCGACCCGCAGCGCGGCCAGATCGTCAAGGCCTACGTCGTCCTCGCCCCCGGCCACGAGGGCTCCGAGGCCCTGGTCGCCGAACTCCAAGAGCACTGCCGCACCGTCACCGCCCCCTACAAGTACCCGCGCGAGATCGAGTTCACCGACGAGCTGCCCAAGACCATCTCCGGCAAGATCCGCCGCGTCGAGCTCCGCGAGCGGGAGCTGCACCGCGGCGGCTGAGAACCTGAGGGAACCGGACCCTCAGCCAGGGTGGCGGCCTGCGCCAGGAGCCGAGCCGTCACGGCGTCAGTACTGGCGAGCGTGATCTGCTGACAAACGGCCGTGAGTGGGAGTCCTGCCGATGCGTCATGCCTGGTGGGGCTGAGGGGATTTGAACCCCTGACCCCTTGCATGCCATGCCATCCGCACCTCGTCACGCGGCCCTCCGCCGCCGTGCCCAGCACCGCATCAGCCCTGCTCACGAGGGTGCAAAAGGAGGCGCCGTGGTGTGACGCGAGGCCGCGTGTGGAATCGCTGCTGACACCTGCTGGCAGGCGCCACCAACAGCCGTAGCATCAGGCGAACACCAGTTCGAGCATGGAGAACAACGGTCGATCGCTGCTCTTTCTGCGGTCCACCACCGGGCCCTTCAACAAGGTGGGCGGCCTATTCACGATAGCTGATTTGTGCCGACTGCCAGGCCGCCCGCGCCCACGGCAGCGGCCCCTATCCGGTGATGACGCGCGCGGAGATGCGCACCGGCTTGGACCTACTTCCCACCTGGGCGCTGGAGCACACGGCGGCCGCCAACCACCAGGTCGTTGCGATCATGCGCACGCGACTGGCCGCTGAGGAACAGGTGGTCGCATATGCCAGGAGCCGGGGCTGGCCTGGCTGGAGCGCCAAGCCGAGGTCATGGAGGACCTGGTCGCCGAGCGCCAGGCAGCGCACCGCTGAGGTGTTGTGGCGCCCCAACGGCCTCTGCCGTGTGAAGGCACCACGGACGTTACATGCACCTACGTCACACCCCGCATCCCACCACAACGTCGCAGCTCAACGGCTGTGGGGTGGAGTTGACCCGGTCTGGTGGACACCCAAGATGAGGGCTTGGCCCTCGAGATGGGAGTCCGATGCCACGACTACGCCGGTTCTTCCCGCCGGAGTACAAGGCTGAAGTCGTCGAGCTGATCCGCAGCAGCGGCAAGACCGTCGGGCAGGTCGCCCGCGAGCTGGACCTGACCGAGACCGCTGTTCGTCAGTGGGTCCGCCAAGCTGATCTGGACACAGGTCGCCGTAGCGATGGCCTCACCACCGTCGAGCGCGACGAGCTGCGCCGCCTGCGCCGCGAGAACCGGGACCTGCGCGAGGAGCGCGAGATCCTCAGGAAGGCCGCGGTTTTCTTCGCACGGGAGACCGGTCACCGGTGAGCTGCTACCGGTTGATCGAGGCGGAGAAGTCACACCATGAGGTCTCCCGGCTGTGCCGCGTGCTGGGTGTGGCACGCGCCGGCTATTACGCCTGGACCTGCCGGCCACCGTCCGAACAGACCATGGTCGATGCCTATCTCGGCGAACAGATCCGCCAGATCCATGCGCGCAGCCGCGCGACCTACGGCGCGCCGCGCGTCCACGCCGAGCTCCGGCTCGGCCTGGACATCCATGTCAGCCGCAAACGGGTCGCCCGCCTGATGCGCGACCACGGCCTCCAGGGCGTCCACCGCCGCCGGCGGCAGGGCACCACACGCCGCGACCCGACCGCCACACCCGCACCGGACCTCGTCGAACGGAACTTCCTGCCGCCAGAGCCGGACCGGCTGTGGGTGGCCGACATCACCCAGCAGCGCACCGGTGAGGGCTGGCTGTACCTGGCGGTGATCTTGGACGCCTTCTCCCGGCGAGTTGTGGGCTGGTCGATGGCTGAGCACCTGCGCACCGAGCTGGTCCTGGACGCCCTGGACATGGCCATCAGCCAGCGGCAACCAGCACCCGGCCTGGTCTGTCACTCCGACCACGGCTGCCAATACACCTCGTTCGCCTTCGGCCGCCGCCTGGTCGCCTCAGAGCTGGTCGCCTCGACGGGGACCGTCGGCGACGCACTCGACAACGCGGTCGCCGAGAGCTTCTTCGCCACCCTGGAATGCGAGCTCCTCGACCGCTACCCCTGGCCGACCAGGACGGGCCTGCGGACAGCGATCTTCGACTTCATCGAGGTCTTCTACAACCGCCAACGCCGCCACTCGACCCTCGACTACGCCACCCCAGTCAGCTACGAGCAGCAGCACGCATCACCAGCACCCGTGGCCTAACCACCGTGTCCACAGAAACGGGGCAACTCCAATCACCAAGCCATCGTCACGACTCGGACCGCGAAGGGCGGGTGAGTCTCCAGCAGGTGGTGGGTGGCGAGGACTCTCGCCGCTGGCGACAGCGTCTTGCCCTGACGGACTGGCGGTCAGGAGGTTGACCATGAGCGAAGGACCGGGAGCCAAGGACGCTCCCTACACCTTCACTGACGAACAGCGCGCTCAAGGACAAGACGTG
>DASTFY010000211.1:0-4310 GCA_035719525.1 Acidimicrobiales bacterium | reverse complement strand
CTCCCGGCCGGGCTCCAGGCGGTCGGGGCGCTGTTTCCGCTGAAGTGGATGGCCCAAGGCTTCCGCAGTGTGTTCTTGCCTGATGCCTTCACCGTCGTGGAGCCGTCCGGCGGGTGGGAGCACGGCCGGGTGGCGCTGGTGTTGGCGGTGTGGACGGTCGCCGGCTTCGCGCTGTGTCGGGCGACGTTCCGCTGGAACACGGACCGGGTTCGCCCATGACCGCCGGCGGCCCGATGCCGGCCGACCGGGTGCCACGGTCCTCGGAGCACGCCTGGGAGCGGAGCGTCGGCTTGTGGACGCTGACCACCTGGGTCTGCATCGGACTCGCCACGGCGCTGGCCGTGGTCGAGAGCTGGGGAGACTGGCGCAGGATGGTTGCGGTCCTGCTGGTCTCCGCCGCGTTCACGGCCTGGTTCGCGACCGTCGGGCTCTCCTATCTGAGGGGCCGGCGCGGTGGACGAGCGGGCCTCGTCTTCGTCGTCGGCATGATCGCCCTTCAGGCGGTGGCCCTCGCCCTGAGCCCGGCCTTCTTCCTCCTCTCGTTCGCCACGTACGCCCTGTGCTTCGTCATGATCGAGCGGCTCACCATGGCGCTCGTCGCCGTCGGTGCCCTGTCGGCGGTGGTCGCCTTCTCCATCCTCTGGTGGGACGGCACCGCCGAGACGGCGCTGATCCAGGGGTTCATCGTCTTCGCGTCCGCGTCGGTGCTCGGGACGTTCATCAGCCGCATCATCAACGAAAGCCAGGAGCGCGCCGACCTGATCACCACCCTGGAGGCCACGCGAGAGCAGTTGGCCACCGCCAACCGTGAGGCGGGCGTGGCGGCCGAGCGAGCTCGGTTGGCCAGCGAGATCCACGACACGCTGGCGCAGGGCTTCACCAGCCTGCTGGCGTTGGTGCGCGCGGCGCAGGGCAGGATCGGCACCGACGACGAGGAGGCGATCCGGCTGCTCCGCCTGGCCGAGTCGTCCGCCGCGGAGAACCTCGAAGAGGCCCGGGGCCTGGTCGCCGCGTTGCAGCCCGTGCCCCTGCGCGCCGCGCCATTGGACGATGCTCTGCGACGCATCGCGGCGAGCACCGGGGAGCAGACGGGCATCGAGGTGACGGTGGAGACCACCGGGACCCTGAGGGCTCTCTCGCCCCGCGAGGAGGTGGCGCTGCTCCGCGCCGCCCAGGAAGCCCTGGCCAACGTGCGCCGGCATTCGCGTGCCGGCCACGCCACCCTTCGGCTGGACTACGGCGACACCGTGACGCTCACGGTCACCGACGACGGCTGCGGCTTCGACCCCGGCGATGTGGTGGAGGGCTTCGGACTGCGCGGGATGCAATCCCGCCTGGATGCGGCGGGCGGGAAGGTGGCGGTGGTCAGCAGCCCGGGGGCTGGCACCACCGTCAGGGTGACGCTCCCGTGACCCGTGAGGCGGCGGCCGAGCCGATCCGGGTCCTGCTGGCTGACGACCACCCGGTGGTGCGCGTCGGCATCCGCGCGCTGCTCGAGGCGACCGAGGGCATCGAGGTGATCGGCGAGGCTGACGACGGTGACGCCGCGGTTCGGCTGGCCGGCCAGCTTCGCCCGGATGTCGTGCTCATGGACCTGCGCATGGGTGGGGCCGACGGCGCCGCCGCCACGGCGCGGATCGCCGCCCGCCATCCCGAGACGCACGTGCTCGTGCTGACCACCTACGACAACGACGCTGACATCTTGCGGGCGGTGGAGGCCGGGGCCACCGGCTACCTGTTGAAGGACGCTCCCCCGGAGGAGCTGGCGGCCGCCGTGCAGGCGGCGTCGCGCGGAGAGACAGTCCTCGCGCCTCGGGTGGCCGCCAAGCTCGTGCGGCGGGTCCGTGCTCCGGCCAGCGTCGCTCTCACCCCCCGCGAGGTCGACGTGCTGGCCCAGGTGGCCCAGGGTGCTACCAACGCCGAGGTCGGGCTAGCGCTGCACATCGCGGAGGCGACGGTCAAGACCCATCTCGTGCGCATCTTCGGGAAGCTGGGCGTGGACGATCGGACGGCAGCCGTGACCGCCGCCATCGAGCACGGCATCCTCCCCCCGCCCGGGCAGGCCTGATCCCGCGGTAGACAGTCAGGTGAGCCGTGGGCTATGCCTGACCGGTGACGACCGTCCCCGCCGCCACGCCCTACCACCGCTGGCTGGGCTGGCACGCCCCCGCCGCACAACGGGTGCTCATCGCGACGGCGGTCGGCGTGGCCGCGGCCGCGGTGGCCTCGCTGTTCGTCTCGTGGGAGCGCGTTCCGCTGCTGGGCTGGGACGCCTTCGCTCTCACCAACCTCCTCGTCGTGTGGCCCCTGCTGCTCCGCGCCACCGCCGCCGCGGTCGAGGAACACGCCACGAAGGACGACGCCACGCGCTTCACCGCGCTCCTACTGGTCCTCAGCGCCAGCCTGGCCAGTCTGGTGGCGGTCGCCTTCGTGCTGGGCGAGGCGGGGCGCGAGAGCGGCAACCTCCGCCTGACCCTCATCGGCCTCGCCACGATCACCGTCATGCTGTCGTGGACGCTGGTCAACACCGTGTTCGTGATGCGCTACGCGCACCTGTACTACGCCGCCCCGGGCCACGCGGTCGACTTCGGTACCACCGGAGACGAACCGCCCGACTACCGCGATTTCGCCTACCTTGCCTTCACGATCGGGATGACGTACCAAGTGTCCGACACGACGCTCCATGATCGTCGGATCCGGCGGACGGTGCTCGCGCACGCCGGGATCTCGTACATCTTCGGAGTCGTCATCATTGCCGCGGGCATCAATCTGGTGGCCGGTCTGGTGAAATGACGGAACCGCGCCGCCCCACGCGGGGTACCACCGGCGTGTTCCGGCGACCGCGTGTGCTCTTGGGCCTGGCACTGGCGCTCGCCGCCGGGGCCTGCGGGGACGACACCCCGCCCACCGTGGTGGCGACCACGGTGCCAGCCTTGGCCGGCGGCTGTGCCGATTCGACTGGTGCCGTCGACGAGTCGGCCACGCTCGAGCTGGGACCCGCAGCCGGACTGCCGGCGACGACGGCACCCGGCGAACCAATGGTCATCTCGGGGAGGGTGTACGACGTGTCGTGCACACCTCTGGAAGGCGTCACGCTCCATGTGTGGCAGACGGATGGGGCCGGCGTGTACGGGCCGGGCCACGGCACCGACACCATCGAGTGCTGCTACCTGCAAGGCACGGTGCGATCCGACGCCGCAGGGCGCTATCGGCTGGTCACCGTCCGGCCCGGCCACTACCAGGGGGAGAGCCCGCCGCCTCCCGCCCACATCCACCTCGACGCCCGCCACCAGCAGGGTGCGCTGCAGGCGGAGATCGTCTTCTCCGATGACCCGTACTTATCGAACCCCGACCTCGACGGCTACCTGGTGGTGACGCTCGACCCCTCGGCCGACGACCCGGCGGTGCAGGAGGGCACGGCCGACCTCATCCTCACCCCGAGCTGACCGTCACCTCGCCCTCCGGGGGCTTTGTCATCAGCGGCCGGGCTGCTTACGCTCGGTCCAGTGACCTGCGCCACGGAGCCTCGATGAGCAGCCAGATCCCCTTCGTCGAATACCTGGTGCTGGACGGCGAGCCCCATCTTGAGGCCAGCGAGTGCGTCAACTGCGGGGCGCGCTACTTCGACCGTCGCAATGCCTGCGCCAGCTGCTTCACCACCGAGTTCAGGAAGGTACCGATCGCCACCGACGGCGAGGTCCGGGCCTTCACCATCGTCACCCTCGCCGCGCCCGGCATCCCGGTGCCCTTCGTCGCCGCGGTGGTCGACTGCGCCGGCACGAGCGTGCGGGCCAACCTCGTCGACGTGCCGCCCGATCCCGAGCACGTCACCCTCGGCATGAAGGTCCGCCTGGCGACCTACTCGATGGGCACCGACGACCACGGCACGGAGGCCGTCGGCTTCGGCTTCCGGCCCCTCACCTGACACCAACCCACCCGGCACGACGAGCGGAGGCGACCATGCCCAGCGACGACATCTGGATCCTCGGGATCCACATGACCAAGTTCGGCAAGCATCCCGACAAGGACGTCATCGACCTGGCCGCCGAGGCGGCCATGGGCGCGCTGGCCGACGGCGGCGTGACGATGGCCGACGTGGACGTGCTGGCGGCCGGCAACCTGATGGGCAGCGGGAGCATCGGTCAGCAGCTCCAGAAGCAGATCGGCCAGACCGGCATCCCCGTGTACAACGTGGCCAATGCCTGCGCCACCGGCGCCACCGCTCTGCGCACGGCGATCATGTCGGTGAAGGCCGGCGAATCCTCGGTCGGCCTGGCCGTCGGGGTCGAGAAGCTGTCGGGCGTCGGCCT
>DASTFY010000210.1:0-6238 GCA_035719525.1 Acidimicrobiales bacterium | reverse complement strand
AGGGTCTGCGCGGCGACTGCGGCTGTCGTCGTGGGGGCCATGGCACCGGCGAGGATGAACGGCGTGATCAGGCAGGCCTGGTTGTTCGACGCGTAGACCTGTGCCGCGGCCAGCATCGTGGCGTCCCAGACGAGCGGCGAGGAGGCGTTGATGAGGCTGGTCATCACCGTGCGGCCGGCGAGGTCGCCGCCAAAGCCGATGCGGGCCAGGTCGACCGAGTCCTGCGCGCGGCTCCCTGCGGTGACCGAGCCCATGAACGGCTTGTCGCTGTGCCGGAGGTGGGCGTACACCATGTCCAGATGCCGCTTGTTGACCGGTACGTCGACCGGCTCGCAGACCGTGCCGCCCGAGTGGTGCAGGTACGGCGAGGAGTAGGTCATCTTCACGAAGTTCTCGAAGTCGGCCAGCGTGGCGTAGCGGCGGCCGCGGTCCAGGTCGTGGACGAAGGGGGAGCCGTAGTTCGGCGCCAGCACCGTGGAGTTGCCGCCGATCTCGACGCTGCGAGCCGGGTTGCGGGCGTGCTGGGTGTAGGTGACGGGCGCGTTCTCGGTGACGATCCGCCGGCACATCCCACGCGGGAAGCGGACGCGGTCCCCATCGACGTCGGCCCCGCCGTCGGCGAGGATGCTCAGCGCCTCGGGGTAGTCGCGGAAGATGACGCCGACCTGCTCGAGGATGGTGTCGGCGTTGTGCTCGATGAGCTCGGCGCCCTCCTCGTTGAGCACCTCGACCGGGGTGAGCGTGCGGGTGAGGTACGGCACGCTCTCGATGTGGGCCGCCAGCCGGGTGGCCTGTCGGGCGGCGCGGCCTCCGCTGCGCCGGTGGGAGGTGTCGCTCATGATCCGGTGTCCTCCGGTCGGGGCCGGCCGCGCCGGCGTCGGGGCGAGGTGGGGCTGCCCGCCGTTCGGCGGGGCGGAAGTGGCACCACCAGGGCCAGGTTCGGGTACGGGTCGCTGGCGTGCGGGAAGGCCAGCGAAGCCACGAAGTGCTCCTGGAAGCGGGGTTCGATGGCGGTCTCGATCTTCGTGACGGTACGCGCCACCTCCGCGATCTCGCGGCGCGCCTCGCCCGACAGCAGCGCCCGCACGGCGCCGGAGCCGGCGGCGTTGCCGACCGACACGACGCGCTCGGGCGGGCAGTCCGGGAGCAGCCCGAGGACGAGGGCGTACAGCGGGTCGATGTGGCTGCCGAACGCCCCCGCCAGCCGCACCGACCCGACGTCGGCCAGCGAGGCCAGTCCGGCATGGTCCATCAGGAGCCGGATGCCGGCTTGCAGCGCCGCCTTGGCCAGCTGGATGGCGCGGACGTCGTTCTGCGTGATGCGCAGCGCCGGGCGGTCAGCTTCGCCGTGGTGCAGCACATAGGCGTGGACGCGGCCGTCGGGGACGATCCGGTCGGTCCGCGCCGCGGCGCCGCCGTCGATGGTGCCGTCGGCGTCGAGGAGGCCGGCGAGGAACAGCTCGGCCACCACCTCGATGATCCCGGAGCCGCAGATCCCCGTGACGCCGGCGGGCGGCAGGCTGGCCTCGAAGCCGGCATCGTCGGACCACGCGTCGCTGCCCACGACCTTGAACCGGGGCTCCAACGTGTCGTGGTCGATGCGCACCCGCTCGATGGCGCCGGGCGTCGCTCGTTGCCCGCTCGAGATCTGCGCGCCCTCGAAGGCGGGACCGGTCGGGCTGGAGGCGGCGAGCAGCCAGTCCCTCGTCCCGAGCACGATCTCGGCGTTGGTGCCGACGTCCACCAGAAGCTGCACCTCGTCGCCGCGGTGGGGGCCCTCGGCCAGGATGGCCGCGGCGGCGTCGGCCCCGACGTGGCCGGCGATGCAGGGCAGGACGTGCAGCCGGGCCCTGGGGCAGGCCACGTCGATGTCCCCGGCTCGAGCGTCGACGGGCAGGTCGGTGGCCAGGGCGAACGGGGCCGCGCCCAGCGGAGTGGGGTCGATGCCGAGCAGGAGGTGGTGCATGATCGGGTTGCCGACGGCGACCAGGTCGAGCACGTCGGCCCGTTCGACGGCGGCCTGCTGCGTGAGCTCACCCACCAGGTCGTCCACCGCGGCCCGTACGGCCTCGGTCAGCTGCTGGCGGCCGCCGGGGTTCATCATCACGTACGAGACCCGGCTCATGAGATCCTCGCCGAAGCGGATCTGGGGGTTCATCGCCCCCGCGGTCGCCACCACCTCGCCCGACGCCAGGTCGCACAGGTGCCCGGCGATCGTCGTCGAGCCGACATCGACGGCCACGCCGTAAGCCGTGTCGACGAAGCCCGGCCAGATGGCCGTCAAGCTGGTCCCGTCGTGCACCGCCACCGTGACGCAGTGCTTGCCGTCGGCCAGAGCGGGTTGCAGGTCGGCCAGCACGCCGAGGTCGATCTCGAGGTCCGAGAGCGACCACTGCGCGTGCAGTGCATCGAGCAGGATCCGCAGGTCGCTGCGACCCTCACCCAGCGCCGCGGGGTCGACCTCGACGTAGTGGAGCCGTACGACGGGATCCACCACCAGTCCGGTCAGGTCGACGGCCTTGCGGACGACCGGGCGGTGGACCTGGCTGTCGGGCGGAACGTCGATGACGAGATCGCCGAGGATCTGCGCCGCGCAGCCCAGTCGAGCACCGGCCGCCAAGGCCCGCCGGCCGTGGTACGCGCGCTCGGTGGCGCTGAAGGGCGAGAGGTGCTCAGGTGCGGATGTGAGGCCGTGCTTGGCGAACTCGCCGAAGGCGGGCTCGACCTGGCAGCGCCCGCAGATGCCGCGGCCGCCGCAGACCGAGTCGAGGTCGACGCCGAACTGCCGGGCGGCGTCGAGCACGGTCGTGCCCGGGTCGACCGCCCCTCGCCGGCCCGACGGCACGAAGACCGCCACCGGCGAGCGCTCGCTCACGGCTCGACCGGGCCCTCGGTGGAGGCTTCGGGGGTTTCGGGATCCCAGCCGCCAGCGGCCGCGAGGGAGCGGAGGCGCTCGGGCGGGTAGGCGGCCTCCAGCCGGGCCGCCTCGTCCTGGGCGGCCGCGAGCGCGTTGCCATCGATGGGGAAGGACCGCCGCCGCCACTCGGCCACGTGCTCGTGCGCCGTCTTCTTGCCGGCCACCTTGGTGGCACGGTCGACGGCCTTCTGGAACCGTCCGGGGAGCAGCACCTGGTGGCGCTCCGTGCCGGCGCGGGCATTGACCTGGGCGGGGATGTCGCGCCAGGAGATGACCACCACCTCGGCCCGGTTGCGGGGCATCGTCCCTCCCTTGGTCGCCTCCCACTCTGCGGAACCGGACTGTATCGTGGCAAGGATCACGGGTGGCCGTGGACGGATTACCGTTTCGTGCGCAACGCCCAACGAAGGGGGAGGGGTAGACCATGCGTGGATCACTCAAACGCTCGCGGTCGCTCGCCGCGCTGTCGGTGAGCGCCTTGTTGTTGCTGGCCGCCTGCGGCAGCGACAGCGGCAGCGGCTCGGACACGACCGCCGCGGCCGACGCTGGCGGCGAGACGACCGCCGCGGCCGGCGGGGACACCACCGCGGCCGCTGGTGGCGACATGTCAGCCCTCGTCGACGCCGCGACGGAGGAGGGGCAGGTCAATCTGATCGCCCTGCCCGACAACTGGGCCAACTACGGCGGCATCCTGCAGAGCTTCCGCGACAAGTACCCCGGCATCGAGAACCCGGTGGCGACGCCCGAAGCCTCATCGGCCGAGGAGCTCACGGCTGTCAAGACGCTGGCCGGGCAAGCCGACATGCCGGACTCCATCGATGTCGGCCCCCCCTTCGCCCTCCAAGCGGTAGAGGAGGGCTTGTGGGAGCCGTACAAGGCCAGCACGTGGGATGAGGTCCCCGAGGCGCTGAAGGATCCCGATGGCAACTGGGTCGGGTCGTACTACGGCATCATGGCCATCGGCACCAACACCACGCTGGTGGATAATCCGCCGGCCACGTTCGCCGATCTGGAGAAGCCCGAATACAAGGGCCAGGTGTCCTTGAACGGTGACCCGCGTGAGGCCGGCGCGGCGTTCGCGGCCGTGATGGCGGCGTCGCTGGCCAACGGCGGCAGCTTCGACGACATCATGCCGGGCATCCAGTACTTCGCCGACCTGAAGGCATCCGGCAACCTGATCCCGGTGGCGCTCACCGAGGCCACGATCCTCTCCGGCGAGACACCGATCAACCTCGACTGGACGTACAACTGGCCCGGACTCCAGCCCAAGCTGGAGGAGGCGGGCATCGAGGTGAACGTGGTCGTTCCGAGCGATGGTGTCTACGGTTCGTACTACGCGCAGGGCGTCGTGAAGGACTCGCCGCATCCCAACGCGGCGAAGCTCTGGGTCGAGCACATCCTCTCGGACGAGGGTGCGCTGGGCTACCTCGAAGGAGGGGCGATCCCGGCTCGCTATGCGGCGTTGCTGGCGGCGGGCAAGGTCAGTGAGGACATCAGCCAGAACCTGCCGGACGCCGAGTTGATCGAGGCGATCGAGTTCCCGACCGCGGCGCAGCTCGAGAAGGCCAACGCCGCGCTCACCGAGAACTGGGGCCCCATGGTGGCTGACGCCTAGTGCCCCATCCGGGCCCGTGACCGTCCCAGCCGTCACCGTCGAGGAGTTCGCCGTCGAGACCGTCGCGGGCGACCACGCCGAACCCGTGGTCGCCCGGCGGCGGAACCTCGACTGGCTGGGCCTGCTGCCGTTCCTGGCCTTTCTGGGCCTGTTCCTGGTGTGGCCGACCGTCACCATCTTCACCCAGGCCTTCGACTCCGAGAGCGGGGTGAGCACGACTGCGTTCACGGAGGCGGTGACCGGCCAGTACCGCCGGTCGTTCATCGCCTCGCTCAAGATCTCGCTCGTGACCGCCCTGCTCGGCGGCTTGATCGGTGTGCTGCTGGCCTACGCGGCCGCGATCGTGCGACGGCCGAAGTGGCTACGCTCCGGCGTCACCGCGTTCAGCGGGGTGGCGGCCAACTTCGGCGGCATCCCGCTGGCCTTCGCGTTCATCGCCGCCCTCGGCACGCAAGGCTTGATGACGAAGATCCTCAGGTCCGGTGGCCTGGACCTGCAGGACCAGGGTTTCACCATCTACTCGTTCTGGGGTCTGGTCATCGTGTACCTGTACTTCCAGATCCCGTTGATGGTGCTGGTGACGTTCCCGGCCATCGATGGGCTCAAGCCGGCGTGGCGGGAGGCCGCCGCCAACCTCGGCGCGACATCGTGGGGCTATTGGCGTCGGGTCGGCCTGCCGGTCCTCGCGCCGTCGATCCTCGGTGGCCTCCTGCTGCTGTTCGCCAACGCCTTCAGCGCGTACGCCACCGCCTACGCGCTGTCGACGGGCAGCTCGAACCTGGTGACGGTCCAGATCCGGTTCTTCCTCCAGGGCAACACCATCACCGGCAAGGGCCAGCTCGGCTACGCGCTGGCCGCCTGGATGGTCATCATCATGGCCGTCTCCATGACGGGCTACCTGCTGCTGCGGAGGAGGGCGGAGCGATGGCGGCGAGCGTGACGGCATCCGGTCGGCCCCGGCGGCGCACCGCCCAGGTCGGGCCGGCGATCGTGCTCTTGGCCTGCGCGGCGTACTTCCTCCTCCCGCTGCTGGCCATGGCTCGGTTCGCCTTCCAGCGCGTCCCGATGGTGCGGTGGGGCTGGTCGACCCTGTTCGACCGCTGGACCCTTGGCAGCCTCACGTCGGCGTTCTCCGACCCGCTGTTCCGTCCCGCGCTCATGCTCAGCCTCAAGCTCGTCCTGGGCGCCGTCGTCCTGGCACTCGGCATCCTGTTGCCCACCGCGCTGTGGGTGCACCTGCGCCTGCCCAAGGCTCGTCCGCTGGTCGAGGTGCTGACCGTGTTGCCCTACGTCGTGCCTCCCATCGCGCTCGTGGTCGGAGTGGCCGGCACGTTCCGCCCCCGGGCACCGTGGTTCCTGAGCTCCGAGCTGTCCCTGATCCCGTTCTACGCCGTCCTCGCCATGCCCTTCACCTATCGCGCGCTGGACGCCGGCATCCGCGCCATCGACCTGAGAACCCTGGTGGACGCGTCGCGCAACCTCGGAGCTGGCTGGTTCACCACCCTGGGCCGAGTGCTCGTCCCCAACCTGACCTCCGCGATCATCGGGTCGGCCTGCCTCACGGCGACCGTGGTCCTCGGCGAGTACACCATCGCCTCGCTGCTCCTGAAGCGGACGCTGCCCACCTTCCTCGTCACCTTCCAGAACCGCGAGCCTCAGGGTGGGATGGCGCTCGCGCTCGTAGTCTTCCTCGCCAGCGCTCTGCT
>DASTFY010000209.1:0-2407 GCA_035719525.1 Acidimicrobiales bacterium | reverse complement strand
GGCCACCGCATCGCCCTGTACCAGTTGACTCGACCGGAGGTGGCTTCCCACTTCGATGGGCGCCGCGACTTCTAACCGCCGGTCAACTGGCCGCCGCCAGGAGAGCTGAAGCCCCGCTGTCAGTGCGGCACCACAGCCGTCCGATTGGGATCCCTCTGGACATGGTCTCGCTGACCATCGCACGGTGGCCGCTCCAACGTGAGCAGCTACGCCGTCGAAGCCTTGCTATCTGCACCACCCGGTGGAACGCCATTCCCCGGCCCATGCGACGCGTCGAAGGGCTGGACGTCTCGTCCTTCGCGGCCCAAGATGCATGTGCAGCTGAGCAACCACCACCGGCCAAGCGTTCGCCGTGCTGGGCCGGCTCGCCAGAAGCCGCGCCAGCGAATCCAGTCGAAGGATGGAGGTGGCGGCCCTTGGGGGTGCATCGCTTGCACCGTGAATGGGTGCGACGCGAGGCCGAGGTCGAGTCTCGCTTGCTCATCGACTAGTTCCTGCGGGAGAGCCTCGGGCTCACCAACACTGTTAAGGCCATCCAGAGCGCGGCGGGACCCTGCGCGGTCCGGCCGGTGCTTGAGGAGGGTGAACCATGGCGCAAGGACCGCTCCCAGGCGAGGCCGCGGCTGAGGAGAGCGCTGTCGGCACGCTGACCGAGACCTCCGTCGAGATGGGCCGATACATCGGCTCGCGGATGCTCCGCAAGGAGGACGACCTCCTCGTCACCGGGCACGGCCACTTCCTCGACGACCTCGTCCTGCCCGGCATGGTCTGGATGGCCGTGGTGCGCAGTCCCTTGGCGCATGCCCACATCACCCGGGTCGACACCTCGCCCGCCCGGCAGCTGCCAGGCGTGGTCGCCGCCTACAGCGGCGCCGACCTGGCCTCGGACTGGGCCGCGGGGCTGCCCTGTGCTTGGCCGATCGCCCCCGAGACCAGGATCCCGACCCACTGGCCGGTCGCCCAGGACAAGGCCCGCCTGGCCGGTGACCCGGTCGCCGTGGTGGTCGCCGACACCCGCGAGCACGCGGTCGACGCCGCCGAGGCGGTCGAGGTTGACTACGAGCAGCTCCCGGCCGTGACCTCGATTGAGGAGGCGCTCGCCGAAGGCGCCCCGGTCATCCACGAGGAGTTCGGCGACAACATCTGCTTCAAGGACCTGAAGATCGTTGCCGGCGACATCGACAAGGTGTTCGCCGAGGCGCCGGTGACCGTGAAGGAGCGCTACTACCACCCGCGGCTGATCCCGAACGCCATGGAGCCGCGCGGGGTGCTCGCCCAGCCGATGCCGATCACGGGCGAGATGACGATGTGGTCGTCGACCCAGATCCCGCACATCCTGCGCACCCTGCTGGCGCTCATCCTCGGCATCCCCGAGTCGAAGTTCCGCGTCATCGCCCCCGACGTCGGGGGGGCCTTCGGCTCCAAACTCGACGTCTACGGCGAGGAGGCGATCTGCCTGGCCGTCGCGCGCAAGCTCGGTGTGCCGGTCAAGTGGGTCGAGGAGCGTTCCGAGGGCTATGTGGCCACCATCCACGGCCGCGACGTCATCCAGGACATGGAGGTGGCGGCGACCGAGGAGGGCAGGCTGCTCGGCGTACGGGCCAAGGTGTTCTGCGACATGGGCGCCTACTGCCAGCTCGTCGCTCCGGGCATCCAGGTCCTCGGCGCGACCCTGTTCAGCGGCGTCTACCAGGCCGAGGCGGGCTCCTTCGAGTGCACCGCGGTGTTCACCAACCGCACACCGACCGATGCCTACCGGGGCGCGGGCCGGCCCGAGGCGACCTATGCGATCGAGCGGATCATGGACGCGCTCGCCCGCCGGGTCGGCAAGGACCCGGCCGAGGTGCGGCGGATGAACTTCCTGGCGCCGTTCTCGGAGCCGACCGCGAACGTCTTCGGCGCGATGTACGACTCGGGCAACTACCAGGCCGGGCTCGACAAGGCGCTCGAGCTTGCCGACTACGCGGGCCTGCGCCGCGAGCAGGCCGAGCGACGCCAGCGAAACGACACAAAGCAGCTCGGCATCGGTCTGTCCACCTACATCGAGGCGTGCGGCAGCGCCCCGTCGCGGGGCTTCGGTTCGGTGAACTTCGGGGCCGGCGGCTGGGAGGCGGCCACCATCCGCTGCCTGCCGACCGGCAAGGTGGTCCTGGTCACCGGCACCTCCCCGCACGGCCAGGGCCACGAGACCACCTGGTCGCAGATCCTGGCCGACGCGCTCGGGGTCAAGTTCGAGGACGTCGAGGTCCTGCACGGCGACACCGCGATCTCTGCCCAGGGCCTAGACACCTACGGCAGTCGCAGCCTGGCCGCCGGCGGCGTCGCCGTGCAGAAGGCGGCCGAGAAGGTCATCGCCAAGGCCAGGAAGATCGCCGCTCACGAGCTCGAGGTGGCCGAGGAGGACGTC
>DASTFY010000208.1:0-2062 GCA_035719525.1 Acidimicrobiales bacterium | reverse complement strand
GTCCCGACGCAGCCGTGGGTACGCTGGGCCGATGCCCGTGGACAAGGTCCTCCTCGCCGCGCCCCGCGGGTTCTGCGCGGGCGTGGAGATGGCGATCAAGGCGCTGGCCTGGATGGTGCGGGCGTTCGAGCCGCCCGTGTACTGCTACCACGAGATCGTTCACAACCAGCAGGTCGTCGACCGGTTCCGAGACCTGGGCGTGGTCTTCGTCGACGACATCGCCGAGGTGCCGGAGGGGCGACCGATCATGCTCTCCGCCCACGGGTCCGCCCCTGAGGTGGTGGCGGCCGCTCGGGCGCGGGGCAGCTACGTCGTCAATGCGGTGTGTCCGCTGGTCACCAAAGTCCACCACGAGGTCAAGGTGCGTTCCGGCAAGGGCTACCGCATCGTCTACGTGGGGCACGAGGGCCACGAGGAGGCAGTCGGCACCATGGCGGTGGCACCTGACGCCATCGATCTGGTGGAGTCCGTCTCCGATGTCGACGACCTGCCCGCCACCGATCGGCCGGTGGCCCTGCTGGCGCAGACCACGCTGTCGCACCGCGACTGGGCCGCCGTCGCCGAGCGGACCGCCGAGCGATTCCCGGGCCTGTGGCGACCAGGCCGCAGTGACCTGTGCTTTGCCACCACCAACCGTCAGTCCGCCCTGGCCAAGATCGCATCCCGTTGTGACGCGGTGGTCGTCATCGGGTCGGCCAACTCCTCCAACACGCGCGCCCTGGAGAAGCTGGCCCACGGCTCTGGCTGCGCCCGCGTCTACAGGATCAACGCCGCCGAGGAACTGCCCGACGACCTGACCGGCACCGTCGGGGTCACTGCCGGGGCTTCGGCGCCCGAGGAGCTGGTCGATGCCGTGATCGCCCGGCTGGCCCCGGTCGAAGGGGTCGAGGAGGTCAGGATCACCGACGAGGACGAGTACTTCCCTCCGCCGCGCGAGCTACGCGACCTTTTGAGCGGGGTGGACGTGCTGGCCACGTTCGGGTTCGGCGGATCCGTGCCGGACCGTCCCGAGGTCAACGACCGCCAGCTGCGCGCCAGCGACGTCCTGGCCATGCTCGCCTGAGCTCCACTAGGCCGGTGGCCCGGCGGCAATGACGTCGCGGACGCCGGTGACGTCGACGTCGAACGGCGAGAATCGGACCAGCCACCAGGTGGCACCGGCGGCGGCCCAGGGCGCCGGATCGTCCGCCGGCCAGCCTTCGACGACGATCTCGAACGGGGTACCCGACGGGCGGTCCCCGAGCTCGCCGACCAGCTCCGCGAGCTGCCGGGGCGCATCGAGGTCGATCGGGAAGTAGCCGTCGTAGCGGGCCGCCCGCCGCAGCGGCCTTCGGTTGGGCCAGCGTCCGGCGACCCACAGCGGCACCCCGGGCCGCTGGACCGGTGTGGGCTGGAACGTCACCCGGTCGGCCGCGTAGTGGGTGCTCTTATGGCGCACCTCGTTGCCCGACCACAGGCCGGTCACCACGTCGAGGGCCTCGTCGAGCATCGCGCCGCGCGTGCCGTCGTCGAGCTCCTCGCCGAAGGCCGACAGCTCGCGGGCCGAGTCACGGCCGGTGCCGACGCCGAGCACGAGGCGCCCGCCCGACAGCTGGTCGATCCCGGTGGCCTGACGGGCGACGACCTGTGGTCGGCGCCGGGGAAGCGGCGTGACGAGCGGACCGATCCGCACGCGCTCGGTCGCCACCGCCATCGCCGCGAGCGTGATCCAAGCGTCGGCGACGTGGGTGGTGGGCGCCCGGTACTGCACGTGGTCCCACACGAACACGCCGTCGAACCCCGCACCCTCGGCCTCGGCGGCCAGGCCGGCGGTCACGCGTGGATCGCTCAGCTCCCCGAAGATCGGCAGGAACAGCCCGGTACGCATTCGCCGGAGGCTAGAGCCGTGCCAGGCTGGTGGGGTGACCGATCGACCCGTGGAGCAGAAGGAACGCACCCTCGTCGGCGTCTCCTTCGGAGATGCGTTCCGTGCGCAAGAGTTCCTGACCGCGGCGACGCGGCTGGCCGCCAACCAGCGGCTGCGACTGTTGGACGCCGTGTTCGTCACCAAGAACGACTCCGG
>DASTFY010000207.1:0-5648 GCA_035719525.1 Acidimicrobiales bacterium | reverse complement strand
TCGGTACTCGGATCTCGAGCAGGCCGTCCTGGTAGGTCGCGGTGACGTCCTCCGCCTGCACGTCCTCAGGAAGGGCGAGCGTGCGGTGGAGAGAGCCGTAGCGGAACTCCGAGCGCATCCGACCCTCCTGCTCCTCCTTGGTCTCACGGCGTCGCTCGACCCGAAGATGGAGGCGCCCACCCTCGACGGTGATCTCGGCGTCCTTCTCGGGGTCGATGCCGGGGACCTCGGCCCTGATGACGAGCGCGTCGTCCTGGATTTCCTCCTCGACGCGGAGCCGGTCCTCCCACGCCAACATCGGCCGGAACCCCTCGAACCAGCGGGCGAGCTCGGGACCCTCGAACCAGTCCCACAACCGGCGGAAACCCCGCTCGCCGGAAGCGGGCTCCACGTCCTTGCTCATGCTCATGGTTACCTCCAACTCTCGTGTTCCTTTACTTGTCGCGCCGTCGGCCGCGCAGGGGAAGGGACCTTGGACCTTGGCTCGCCGAAGGGTCACGACGCCGCTTCGAGCCTGTCCTGACCGCGACACTTGATGCCGTTGACGGCAGCTGGGATCGGTCGGCCCGTGTTGGGCAGCATCGGGTGGGGTGCCGGCCAACGGGTGGTGACGTCGTTGAAGACGGCCGAGTAGCGCTGGGCCATCCTCGCGGCCGTGAACCTCTGCTGTACCGCGTCCCGGCACGCGCGGCGGTCGAGGTCTCCGACGCAGCGGAGTGCATCGAGCAACCGTCGTGGATCGGCGCGGAGCAAGCCGGTGGTGCCGTCGTCGACGATCTCTGGTGCCGCTCCTGCCGGCGTTCCGACCACCGGTGTGCCCGTGGCCAGGGATTCGACCATGACCAGCCCAAATGGCTCTGGCCAGGCGATGGGGTTGAGCAGACAGAGCGCGTCGCCCATGAGGCGGATGGTGTCGCCGCGGTCGAGCTCGCCGAGGTATTCGATGTCACCGCCGAGCATTGGCCGGATGCATCCCTCGAAGTAGTCGTGTTCGTCCCGTTCCCGCATCTTGGCGGCGATTCGCAGCGGGATCGCTGCCTCTCGAGCCAGCTGACAGGCGACGTGCACACCCTTGGTCGGGTTCATCCGGCCGACGAAGGCCGCGTAGCCACCCCGGCCGGTCCCGATCGGGTAGTCGGTGAGGTGGACGCCGTGGTGGATCACGGCCTCGACCGGTATCCGCAACCGCGACGCTGCAGCCGCCTGGTTGTGGGAGATCGCCACGACCGGGATCAGCTCCGTCATGGCCCGGTAGACGTCGGCCAGATCACCCTCGAAAGGACCGTGGTTGGTGGTGACGACCGGAAGCCGTGGGAAGCGACGGGCGAAGAACGGACCGACCAGGGTGTGGTCGTGGACCACGTCGACCTGGGCCTCCCGGGCATGGTCGTACGCGGCGATCACGTTGCGCAACTCCCATGCGGGGGAAGCTTGGTCGGTGCCCACGGCACGGGGCAGCGTCACCCGCTTGGGCACGGGGCAGGTGCTGTCACCGGTCGTGAGGAGCACGACGTCTTGGCCGATCTCGATCAGTCCTCGGGCCAGTGTGTCGATGATCCTCTCGGTCCCTCCGTAGCTGACGGGGGGGACGGCCAGCCACGGGGGTGCGATCAGCGCGATCCTCATCACTGCTCCTCGACGCCTTGAGCCTGGCCCGTCGCAAGGTCCGCGAACAGGGACCTTGGTCTCGCGCTGGGATGCGATCGTCCCGGCCGTGGGAGGTCAGCGGGAGCTGCGCCTTCTGGCATCTGGAGCAGCGCGTCGCCCGGCATGGACGAGACAGGGATCAGGCTGCCGGTCCTCGGGACCTTCGCCACTGGTGCCGATCTCCTGGGGCCTGGATGCTCGAGGTGGAGATGCGAACTATCGACGTGAACGTCCGGACAACCGGTCCAGCGGCGCGGCTGTCGCATGCGTACGACACCCTCCCGGACGTCCGCCTGCATCTCCATCGATTCGTCCTGCGATACCGCGGCAGCGGCAAGGCGCCGCCGGAGGACGTGGCCCGGATCGAGCGTGAGGTACGCGTCGTCGATCGCGCTCCTCGGATGCTCCTGGTGGAAGCCAGCGGACCGCAGGTGGCAGGTCTGGTGGGGGCATTGCCGCGCTGGGTGGCGTCGGAGGAGCAGGTGTTCGGACTGGCTGCCGGGGGCGCGGGGGCTGCCGAGGCCCGCGGGAGCTGATTGCCCATCCTCGGGTGCGCCCACGAGCTCAACGGCGGGCTCTGGGCTGCGTTTCGGCGAGCAGCGACAGGTGCTCGACCGCCTTCGTGACGTCGCTCGGCGAGACGATGCCGACCAGCCTGTCGCCGTCCATGACGAGGACGCGACCCGCCGCGCTGCCTCCCCGATGGACCACGTCGAGCACCGGCTCGCCCGGTCTGGCCAGGGCGACCTGGGCCAGGGGGGCCGCGATCGTACCGACGGCGGTCGTGGGCCAGGCGCGCCGTGGGAGCTCGCGAACCTGGCGCAGCGTGACCAGCCCCTGCACCCGGCCATCGGGATCGATCACCGGGAACGACGAGACGAGACTCCGCATGACGTCCTGGCGAACGAAGTCCTCGACCGTGGCAGCCGAGCTCACCGTGTGCAGGTCACGGGTCATGATGTCGCCCGCGCTGATGCCCTCGAGGGCGCTCGCCGCCTCGCCTTCCCGCTCCTCTGCCCGGGCTGCGGCGGTCAGGAACCATCCGATGAGTGCCAGCCACACGCCACCTACCGCACCGATGAGCGCGAGCTCGAGGAGCCCGACTCCGATGAGAACCTGGCCCACGATCCGGCCAGCACGGGCCGCCCGCACGCGGGCGAGGCGCTCGTTCCCCGAGCGCTTCCAGAGAACCGCCGTCAGGACTCGACCGCCATCGAGCGGCGCGCCTGGGAGCAGGTTGAACAGCGCCAGGATGATGTTGATCACGCCCAGCCACATCAGCGCGGCGATGGCGAGCTCCGGTCCGCCGAGCGCGTAGGAAACGGCGGCGAGGACGAAGCACACGGTGCCGATCACCACGCTGGCTGCGGGACCAGCCAGCGCGATGCGCAGCTCCGTCGCCGCGTCCCGTGCCTGCGTTGTCAGGCGGGCGACGCCGCCGAACATCCACAGCGTGATCCCCTCGACCTCCACGCCGTGACGGCGCGCAACCAAGGCGTGGCACAGCTCGTGAACCAGGATCGCGAGCAGGAGTCCGAGCGCGCCGATGAAGGCCGCGGCCCAGTAGGCGCCGCCGGCGTAGCCCGGTGCCGACTCAGGGAGCGTTCGCGAAGCAAGGCTCCATGTCAGCAGGGAGACGATGGCGAGCACGCTCCAGTGGACGCCCACCGTCACCCCGCCGATTTGCCCCAACCGGAACGTGTCGTTCATCGAAGTGGCCGGTTCGAGTTCTTCGGCCGGTTTGCTGGGCCGGTGTGCACGACGACGAATCGACCGTCTGTCATCTCTGACGCCATTGTTGGGATCGTGGCTCCGCCGGCACCTGGTCGAACAGAGCAGAAGGTCCCCCAGCGTTCCTGGTCGGGCCCCGGAGGACGGAGCCCGTGTGACCTTGGGCCCTGGCGGCCCGGCTCGGGTAGGCGCATCGTGACTCGAAACGGCCCGGAGGAGGGGCGCGATGAGCTGGCGCTCGGTGACCTGGGGAGTGGGTGTCGCGCTCCTGGTCGCGGCGTGTGCGGCGCTGCTCCAGCAGGTCACGGTCAGCAACGGCGCCGCAGACACCGGATGCGGGTCCGCGTTTGACGTCGTCGCCGGTCGCCAGGGCTGGCGCGACTGGTGGGCGCTCGATGTGGCAGAGACAGCACCAGGAACGAGCTCAGCCTTCAGGAGATCGCGGGAGTGCCCCGGGGCGTTGAACGGTCGGATGCTCGTCGCTGGAGTGCTCGTGCTGGCCGCGGTCGCGGGAGTGGCCGGCGTCGAGGTGACCCGGGCCCGGCATGGGGCGGGGGTGAGACCGCAGCCGCCGCCGGCCGCCGACCGCTTCCGCCGGCTGGGCGGGATCGTCACGGCGTCCGGGGTGCTCCTCGCGGCCGTTGGTGCCGCCGCGCTCGTTCTGCTCGTGGCCGACCCTCGCTCGACCCTGTTCCTCTACGTCGATCGGCCCGTCGCCGTCCTCTTCGGGCTGCTCCTTCTGCAACCGGCGATGGCAATGGTCCTCGTCGGCCGAGCGCTCAGCCTCGCCGCTCCTCGCGTGGCGGAGGATGACGGTGATCAGGACTAGGCACCTGCTGGCCATCGGCCTGGCCGCGACGCTGGTGGCCGCCTGCGTCCGCGCCGCCCCTTCAGCCATGCTCTCCGACCGGTACGCGCTGAGGGAGGTGACCGCCCTGCCCACCCCCCGGACGACCGGCGCGATGTCACTCGAGGAGGCCATCGCCCAGCGCCGTTCAGGCCGCGAGTTCCGCTCCGACCTGTTGCCGCTGTGGCTCCTGGGCCAGCTGCTCTGGGCCGCCCAGGGCATCACGGGACCCGGCGGCAAGCGGGCGGCGCCCTCGGCCGGCGCTCTCTACCCGCTCGAGCTTTACGTCGTGGAGCCGGCGGCCATCCTCCACTACCTGCCGGCCGGCCACCGCGTCGAGCGCCGGTCCGATGTCGACCGTCGCCCGGAGCTCGAGGCCGCAGCTTTCGGCCAGGACTTCGTCGGCTCGGCCCCGGTCGTCGTCGTCATCGTCGCGGTGGTCGAGCGGACCCGGCGCCGGTATGGGGCCGTCGCCGCTGACCTGGTCAACCGGGAGGCCGGCCACGCCGCCCAGAACCTCCTGCTCGAAGCGACCGCACACGGACTCGCGGCCGTGCCAGTCGGCGGCCTTGATCCACGTGCCGTCGAGGTCGCCCTGGCCCTGCCGCCCGGGCACGAGGCGGTCTACATGATCCCCGTCGGCTACCCGGCGGGCTCCGGGTGATCGCCGGCGTCGTCACCTCCTCCGTGGCGGAGCCGGCCGCAGGGGACCTTCGGCCCTTTCGCTGGCGGAGTGGCGAGAGTTGAGTGGGGGAGGTTCACGAGGAGGTGTCCCGCCGTGAGCATGAAGTTCCGGGACCGTGTCGATGCCGGCCGACGTCTGGCTGCCCTGCTGGGGCACCTGCGCGGCCTCGACGTCGTCGTGGTCGGGTTGCCCCGCGGCGGGGTCCCGGTAGCCGGCGAGGTGGCGACGGCGCTCGATGCCCCCCTCGACGTGATCGTGGTCCGCAAGCTGGGTGTCCCCTTTCAGCCCGAGCTGGGCATGGGGGCGATCGGCGAGGACGGGGTGCGCGTCGTCAACGACGAAGTCGTGCGCCTGGCCGGCATCAACGACGTCGAGCTGGCCGCCGTCGAGGCGGCAGAACGGGCTGAGCTCTCTCGGAGGGCCCGACGTTTCCGCGGCGGGCGGGAACGCATCCCGCTGCTCGGGCGGGTGGTCGTGGTCGTCGACGACGGCATCGCTACCGGTTCGACCGCCCGCGCGGCGTGCGAGGTCGCTCGCGCCGAGGGTGCCGCCCGCGTAGTGCTGGCCGTGCCCGTTGCCCCACGGGATTGGACCGTGCGTCTCGCTGGAGCCGCCGACGACTTCGTCTGCGTCGACACCCCGGAACCGTTCTTTGCTGTCGGACAGTTCTACGCCGACTTCACCCAGACGACCGACGACGAGGTCACTGCCTGCTTGAGCCGAACCGCTACGCCGTTG
>DASTFY010000206.1:0-22104 GCA_035719525.1 Acidimicrobiales bacterium | reverse complement strand
CGGTGGGGCACGTGCCCGGCTGGCCTCCGCACTCTCGCTGAAGCCGATCGTCGAGCTCCGTGAAGGGCGCTTCGGGCCGGTCGGGTACCAGCGCAGCCGCTCGTCCTCGCTCCGTGCCCTCGTTCACCGGGTGCAGGCGGCCGGGCCGATCGACGCGTTGGGCGTGTTCCACGCCGACAGCACCGACGTCGACCGTCTGGTCACCTCGCTGGCGCTGCTCGCCCCCGCCCCGCTGATGGTGACCGACGTCGGTGGTGCCGCCTTCGCGCTCTGTGGGCGAGGGGCCGTCGGCGTCGCCTACCAGCGGCGGTCCGGGCCGAACGCCTGAGCGGGTATGCCCGGCCTGGAAAGACCACCTCCATTAGGGTCACCATGCGGTGGCCACCACCGCTGCGCATCCCGCCGGGGCCGCCCAACCGATGCTCCTCGCCAAGCGGTACCGCCTCGACCGGCGGTTGGCACACGGCGGCATGAGCGAGGTGTGGGTGGCCACCGACACCATCCTCGATCGCCAGGTCGCGGTCAAGCTGCTGAAGGCGGCGCTGGCCGACGACCCCGTCGTGGTCGAGCGGTTCCGGCGGGAGGCCATCGCCGCGGCCGGACTGAACCATCCCTACATCGTGAGCATCTACGACACGGTGGAGGAGGACGGGCGGGCCGCAGTGGTCATGGAACTGGTGCCGGGGCGCTCGTTGCGGGACCTGCTCGACGAGAACGGCCGGCTGGGCGTGGACGAGACCCTCGTGATCGGCCGGGCCGTGGCGGCCGCTCTCGACCACGCGCACCGGGCCGGTCTCGTCCATCGCGACATCAAGCCCGGCAACGTGCTGGTCACGCCGGAGGGGCGCGTCAAGCTGACCGACTTCGGCATCGCCAAGGCGGTCGAGCGGTCCCACGAGGACCTCACCGCCGAGAACGTGATGATGGGGACGGCCAAGTACCTCTCGCCCGAGCAGGTCCTCGGCTTCCCCCTCGACGGCCGCGCCGACCTCTATTCCCTCGGGCTGGTGCTCTACGAGTGCCTGACCGGCCGGGCCCCGTTCACCGCCGCGACGGACGGCGCCCTGGCCATCGCCCGGCTCCAGCGGGACCCGACCCCGGTGCGTCGGCTCCGCCCGGACGCGCCGCCGACGGTGGCCGATGCGGTGACGTGCCTGCTCGCCCGCCGGCCCGAGGACCGCCCGGCTACGGCGGCCGCGGCACGGGCGCTGCTGGCCGAGGCGGCGAACGGGCGCGACGACGTGACCCTGCCACCACAGCCTGCCCTGGACGTGGGCAGGGCCGAGCCGGACGAGGACCACGCAGCGGGATACGCGAGCCGTGCCGGGGCGGGACGGGCCGTAGGGGGACGAGGCCGGCTGGTGGTGATCGCCATGGCCGCCGCTGCCGCCCTCGGACTCGGAGCGGTGGCAGTGAGCGGCCGGGACGACGGGAACGCCGCCGGTGCCGGGCTCGCCGGTCCCGGCGCCGTCGCCCAGCCCGACGGGAGCGCCGGCTCGATCCCGGCCACCCTTCCTGCCGTGGGCGCGGCGGGCCCGGGGGCGGTGGTCATCCAGAGCATCAGCGAGCTCGACCCCCCACCCGGTGACGGGCAGGAGAACCCCGCCGCCCTCTACGCGCTCACCGACGGCGACCCGACCACGGCCTGGACCACGGTCTGTTACGAGTCCCGCTACCTGTACCCGAAGAACGGAGTCGGGTTGGTCGCCGGCCTGTCCGGTCCTGTCTCGGGTCAGCAGCTCCGCATCGCCTGGCCGCATGGTCCGTGGCGGGTATCCGTGTACACGGCAGCAACGCCCGGCACCTCGCTGGAGGACTGGGGCGAGCCTGTCGCCCAGCGTGGGAGCGACGAGGAGGGTGAGGCAACCTTCTCCCTGGGTGACTCCTCCGGGAGCTACCTCCTGGTCTGGCTGACCCAGCTGGCGAAGGCCGACTCCTGCTCGGACAATCCCTACCGCGGCGCGATCGGCGAGCTCACGGTCGAACCTGCGGGCTGACCGTGGACGCCACGGCGCCCGATGGCGAGCTCCTCGCCGCGGCCCAGGCGGGGGACCGTGACGCGCTCGATGCGCTGCTCCGTCGGCACATCGACATCGTGCACGCCGTGTGTTCCCGCATCGCTGGGAACCCGGCCGACGCGGCCGACGCCACCCAGGAGGCCCTCATCGCCATCGTGCGCGGCCTGCCCAACTTCGACGGCCGCGCGTCGCCGCGCACGTGGATGTACCGGGTGGCCACCAACGCCTGCCTGGACGAGCTCCGTCGCCGCGGCCGGAGGCCTCGGGCCGGGCTGGACGAGCACGATCTCGATCGTCCCGACGACGCTCCGCTCCTCGACACCACCGTGGCGGACCGCCTCAGCATCGAGGACGCGCTGGGCCGTGTGCCCGAGGACTTCCGTGTCGCCGTCGTGCTCCGGGACGTGGAGGGCATGGACTACGCGCAGATCGCGCAGGTGCTCGACGTTCCCCTGGGTACGGTGCGCTCGCGTATCGCCCGGGGACGCCAGGCGCTGGCCGAGCAGCTCCGGGGGAACCGCCAACGGGGCTCCGAACGTCCAAGAGAACGCCCATGAGCACTCCGTCCGATCCCGTGCTGCCGCCCGAAGAGCTGGCCTCCGGCTACGTGGACGGCGAGCTGTCCCCCGACCAGCGCAGGCTGGTGGAGGCCGATCCGAGCCTCATGGCGCTCGTCGCCAACCACACGGTCGCCCGGGACGCGGTGGCGGCCGCCGTCCCCCCGTTGAGCGCTGGTGAGCGCGACCGCCTGATCGCGACCGCCCTGGCGGCGAGCACCGTTGCGCCCGTGGTGCCGATCACGACGGCGCGTTCCACACGGTGGCGGCAGGCGGCGATCGGAGGGCTGGCTGCTGCGGCCGCCGCGGGGCTGGTCGCACTGGTCCTCGTCCGGCCGAGCTCCGACGATCAAGCCGACGGCGGCGCCAGCGCGGACACGGCGGCGACCGCGGCGCTGGAGGCGGCCGAGACGACCGTCGTCACCAACAGCCTGCCTTCCTTCACGCCCGCCGCGGGAGGGGGTGCGGTGACGACTGCCGCTGCCGAGGCCGCGGACGCCGCGACGCGAGCGTCCGACGCGCCCGCGGCAGCGACCACGTCCCCCGCACCGGCGGACCTCGAGCGCAGCTCCAGCCTCGCCAACCTCGGGCTGGCGGACCTTGGCCCGCTGGCCAACCGGCAGGAGGTCATCGCCGCCGTCGCGCCGTTCGCCGCCGTCACACCGGCGCCCGAGCCCGCACCCTGTCCCGGTTACCCCGCTCCGGTGGCGACGGCCACGTTCCAGGGGGCACCCGCCCTCGTCGTGGTCGTCGCGCCCGCGCCGGAGGGCGGCCGGTTGGCCCTCGTCGATGCCGTCACCTGCGCGGTCCTCATCGAGGTCGACACGGCCGCAGCCTGACTCGGCGGACCGGGTGGGACCGAGAGGTAGTGTCCCCCGCCATGCCCGAAGAACCCACGAGGGATTGGGCCGCCCAGATCACTGACCAGATCGAGCGGGTCGTCTCCACCGTCCGCGACCGCACGACCCGTCCCGCTCTCACCGTGGTGCGGGGCTTGGTGTACGGCATCATCGCTGCCGTCGGCGCCGTCACCGCGCTGGTCCTGCTGAGCATCGTCCTGATCCGCGTCCTGACCGAACTCACCGGCGAGGCGTGGATCGCGTTCTTGATCACGGCCGGAATCTTCCTTGCCATCGGGGCGTTCCTGATGAGGAAGGCCGCCACGAGTGCGGAGCGCAACCTGGAGAGTACGTGACCCCACGCGACGTCGTGATCATCGGCTCGGGCCCTGCGGGCCTGACTGCCGCCGTGTACGCGGCCCGAGCCAACCTGGCGCCGCTCGTGATCGAGGGGGAGCCGTCATCGTCCTCGGACCAGCCGGGCGGCCAACTCATGTTGACCACCGACGTCGAGAACTACCCCGGATTTCCCGAAGGCATCATGGGACCCGACCTGATGATGCGCTTCCGCGATCAGGCCGCTCGCTTCGGCGCTGAGTACCTGACCGCCAAAGCGACCGCCGTCGACTTCTCGGCGCGCCCGTTCAAGGTCTGGGTCCACAACGAAGTATTCGAGGCTGATGCCGTCATCGTGTCCACGGGAGCGCAGTCGCTGATGCTCGGGCTCGAGGCCGAGAGCCGCCTGCTCGGCCACGGCCTGTCGACCTGTGCCACCTGTGACGGGTTCTTCTTCCGGGGCCAGGAGATCGCCGTCGTCGGCGGTGGAGACTCGGCGCTCGAGGAGGCGCTGTTCCTCACGAAGTTCGCCACGAAGGTCACGGTCATCCACCGTCGCGACACACTGCGGGCGTCGAAGATCATGCAAGAGCGGGCCTTCGCCAACGAGCGCATCACGTTCTTGTGGGACACCGTCGTCACCGATCTCGTCGGTGAGGAGACGCTGGCCGGCGCCGAGCTACGCAACGTGCACACAGGTGAAGGGTCGATTCTGCCGGTGACCGGCCTGTTCGTCGCCATCGGCCACCGTCCCAACACCGACCTGTTCAAGGGCGTCCTCGACATGGATGACGCCGGCTACCTGGTGACTCGACCCGGCTCGTCCTTCACCAACATCGACGGCGTCTTCGCCTGCGGGGACGTTCAGGACCACACCTACCGGCAAGCCGTCACCGCGGCCGGCTCTGGGTGCATGGCGGCCATCGACGCCGAGCGCTGGCTCGAAGCGGTCCGGCACGGCTGAGCGCGCACCGCCTGCGCACGACACCCGCAGGAATATGGTGAGCCAGGGCGCGGTTGTCTCCTATCGGTACGATTGCTGTTTCGAAAGGACCTGCCCCCCATGTCACTCGGGATTCAGACGCTCACGACCGCCACCTTCGACGAGGCGGTTCGAGCCGCCGACACGCCGATCGTGGTCGACTTCTGGGCGGAGTGGTGCGGGCCGTGCAAGATGATCACCCCGATCCTCGAGGAACTGGCCAAGGAGCAGGCCGGCCGGATCGCCGTCGCCAAGCTCAACGTCGACGAGAACCCCGATCTGGCGATGCGCTACAACGTGATGAGCATCCCGACGCTCCTCGTGTTCCGGGACGGCGAGTTGGCCAAGCGACTGGTTGGCGCCAAGCCGAAGAGCGCGTTGCTCCAGGAGCTGAGCGAATTCCTGCCCACCCCGGCCTGAACGTCCTCCTCCCGCTGCAACGCGGTCAGAGGGGCGACGCGGTCAGAGACCTGCAACGACGGCTGAGCGCCGCGGGGTTCGCCCCGACGCCGGCCGAGTGGGGCTACTTCGATCAAGGAACCCTCGACAGCGTCGCCTCGTTCCAGCGAGCCCGGGGGCTCACCTCAGATGGGATCTGCGACGAGACCACGTGGCACGTGCTGGTCGAGGCGAGCTGGGAGCTGGGCGACCGGGCTCTGTACCTGCGATCGCCCAACCTGCGGGGCGACGACGTAGCCGAGCTCCAGCGGCACCTGGGCCGTCTCGGCTTCGACCCCGGGCGAGTGGATGGGATCTTCGGCCCGGGGACCGCGAGCGCCCTGGCGGAGTTCCAGCGCAACGTGGAGCTGACCGCCGACGGGGTCTGCGGCCTCGAGTCGGTGCGCACCCTGCGGCGCCTCGGCGGACGTTCGTCCGACGGTCCTGCCGTCACCGTCGTGCGCGAGTACGAGCGGCTCAGTCATTGCGAGCGCACCCTGCTGGCGCGACGAGTGGTCGTTGGTGATCTGGGCGGCACGGCCAGTCTGTCGCGAACCGTCGCCCGCGTCCTCCGGGTCGCTGGTTCCACCGTGCTCACCATCGACGGTCCTGACGGCGCTCACCAGGCGCACGCCGCCAACTCCTTCGGAGCCGACATCTACCTCGGGCTGGCGACCGCCACCGGCAGCACCATCGCCTTCTACGCCACCACTGGCTTCGAGTCCCTGGGCGGGCATCGCATGGCGGACCTGTTGCACGAGGAACTGGCGCCGGTCCTCGGCGGGACGCTGGAGCGTCCTGCGGGCATGCGGCTCCCGGTGCTGCGCGAAACGAAGATGCCCGCCGTGCTCATCGAGCTGGCCGCCAGCCGCGCGGTCACCGACCAGAGCCCGGCCGTGGCCGGCGCCATCGGGCGTGCCCTCGCCCTCTGGGTCGCGGCCCCGGTAACCCTCGATCGACAGTGAGGGTTTGTCCACAGGGTTATTCCCAGGTGTGTATGACCCTGAACCTGCTCGTTACTCGAACGCCTGTTCGCTAGACTCAGTGATCAGACGATAGATCCGCTCAAGATCTTCCAGTGTGGCGAACTCAACGGCCAGGCGACCCTTGCTGCTCCTCATGGTGATGCTCACCCTCGTGTTGAGGTATTCAGCCAGCAGCGTCTCGAGCTCCAGCAGGCCCGGTGGCCGCAGCGTCGGCACGGCCGACAGACGAGCGCCCTCCCCCGCGGTACGGCCCTCGGCGGGCGCCTCCGCCTCGGGCACCGCGCCACCACGCACCGCCTCCTCCGTCTCCCGCACCGTCCAGTGCTCCGCGACGGCTTGGCGGGCGAGCTGCTCCTGGTAGGCCCGATCAGGCGTGCCCAAGAGGGCCCGCGCATGGCCCGCCGTGAGCTGACCCTCGGCGACGAAGCGCTGGATGGCCGGGGGTAGCTGCAGCAACCGCACGGTGTTGGTGACCGCCGACCGGCTCTTGCCCACCCGGGTGGCGACCTCGTCGTGGGTGAGCCCGAAGTCCTCGATGAGCTGCTGGAACGCCGACGCCTCCTCCAGCGCCGTCAGGTCCTCGCGCTGAAGGTTCTCGACCAGCGCCTGCTCGACCAGCCCGCGATCGTCGGTCGTGCGAATGATGGCCGGGATGGTGGTCAACCCGGCCCGCCTCGCCGCCCGCCAACGCCGTTCGCCGGCGATGAGTTGGTAGCGCCCCGTGGCGACCTCACGCACCAGGATCGGTTGCAAGACCCCCAACTCGCGGATGGACGCGGTCAGCTCGCCGAGCGACTCCTCATCGAACTGCGCTCGGGGCTGGCCCGGGTTCGGCTCGATGGTGGCCAGCGCGATGTCCCGTAGCGCCACCTCGAACCCGTCCGGCTCAGCCGACGCCGGCGGGATGAGGGACGCCAGACCCTTTCCCAACCCACTACGCCGAGCCATTGCTCACCTCCTTGGCCAGTTCGGAGTACGCGATAGCCCCCCGTGAGGAGGCGTCGAGGGTGATGATCGGCTGCCCGTAGGACGGGGCCTCGGAGAGCCGCACCGTACGAGGGATCACCGTCCGGCAGACCTTCTCACCGAAGTGGTCTCGCACCTCCGCCACCACCTGATCGGACAGTTTGGTCCGGGCGTCGTACATGACCAGCACGATGGTGGTCACTTCCAGCGTCGGATTTAGACTGCGGCGGACCAGATCGACGTTGCGTAGGAGCTGCCCCAGGCCTTCGAGGGCGTAGTACTCGCATTGGATCGGCACGAGAACCTCGGTGGCCGCGGCCAGCCCGTTCACGGTGAGCAACCCCAGGGACGGCGGGCAGTCGATGAGGAGAAAGTCGTAGTCGTCCTTGACCGCATCCAGGGCTCGCTTCAGCCGCAGCTCCCGGCTGAAGGCGGGCACGAGCTCGATCTCGGCACCGGCCAGATCGAGGCTGGCCGGCGCCACGAAGAGGTTCCTGACCGACGTCGGCTCGACGCAGTCCTCGAGCGGCACCTCGTGCATGATGACGTCGTACATCGACGTCTCCAGGTTGCGGGTGTCCAACCCCAAGCCGGTGGATGCGTTGCCCTGGGGATCCAGATCGATGACGAGCGTGCGGTGCCCGATGTGCGCCAACGAGGCGCCGAGGTTGACGGCGGTCGTGGTCTTGCCCACCCCGCCCTTCTGGTTGGCGACCGCGAGCAGGCGGGGGAATGCCGGTCGTGTGACGGTGTGTTCGTTCGACCGGCTCGGCTCATCCTTCATCGAGTCGACCGGCTCGGTCGCGCCCGACTCCGCTCCGTCGCTCGACCCGTGCTGATCGTTCTCCGGAGCGGCGATCTCCGTCAGGTGCTCCGCGCCCTCTGCTGGTGGCCCGCCCGACGTCTCGAGAGGATCGGTGCCGCTCGATGCGCTCTCCCGCTCTGCCCGCTTGTCGCGACGGCGCCGAGGCATGGGCGAAGGGTAGCGGGCGCCGAAGCACGATTCGTGCATGCTTGCGGGCGGTACCGGTTTCACGTGAAACGAGCACTTCGTGGCGCGCCGTTCCACGTGGAACGAGTGCCGCCGCCGACAGCCATCGCCCTGTCGACGGCGAGTCAGGTTCGTCGCTCGCAAGGCGCGGCGACGAAGGAATGGCCAACCATTTCGAGGCGACGGAACGCCGCGAGCGGCGGAACTGGCCGGCGGAACAGGGTGAGCGTTGTCGGTGGCGGCACTAGGAGGTGTTACGGCGTACGAGCTTGGCGCGGGGCACGATGTCCGGGCAGGGGAGCGTGCGGGCCAGCACCGCGTAGGCCGCATCGTGCCAAGGCACCACGGTCAGGCCTACCCCGGCCAGCGCTCCGTCCGGCCAGCGGCCCGGGTGGCGGGGGGAAGGCGGTTCACTGACGACGAGACGGCCACCGGGACGGAGCAGCGGTGCGGCACACTCGGCGGTGATCAGTGCAGGGGCGAAGCTTCGGGCCACCACGGCGTCCTGGCTCCCCCGCCACCGTGGCTCGTGCGCCAGCACTTCGGCCCGACCGGTCACGACCGCCACCCGGTCGCTCCAGCCCAAGCGATTCACCGCCCGCCGGAGCCAGTCGGTGCGTCGGACGCTGGCATCGAGCAACGTGACCCCGCTCCCAGGCAGGGCCGCGGCCACCACGAGACCCGGCAGCCCGCCGCCCGAGCCGAGGTCCAACACCCGACGAGCGTCGACGATCGGCGGGCAGAATCCGTGGGCATGGGCCACGGCCCGGTCCAGGTCCAGGTCGGCACCGAGGAATCCCCTCGCCTGAGCCTCCGCCACCAGGTCGAGGATCGCCGCCCGGATGGGCGCCGGGATGAGAGCCGGCGGGTGGTCGCCGGTGTCTCGGCTCGGGCCCGTCACTCCGGGACGATCACCACTCGGCGGTAGGGTTCCTCACCCTGCGACAGGGTGCTGACGCCATCTACGTCGGTCAGCGCATCGTGGACGACCTTGCGATCGGCGGCGGCCATGGGCTCCAGTGCCTTCTCGGTTCCGGTCTCGACCACCTGCTCGGCGACTTGGAGACTGAAGCGCCGGAGAGCCTCCATGCGGCGCTGACGGTAACCGCCCACGTCGACGCTCAGGCGAGGAGACCCCGGTCCGACCCGTCGCTGGGCGACGAGGCGCGTCAGGTCCTGAATAGCGAGCAAGGTCTGGCCCTTTGGCCCCACGAGCAGCCCGAGCTCATCGCCTTCGATGGCCACGTCGATCTCGCCGTCGGCCGGTCGGCTGGCCGTGACGCTGCCGCCCATGCCGAAGGCCTCGACCAGGCCGGTCAGGAATGTCGTGGCGCCGGCTTCGACGTCTTCGATGGCCATCTGACCGTCTTCCATAATGGTGTCCTCCTCGGACTTGGGCGCCGCGCTCGTCGCGCGCGTGGCCTGGGTGGCGACCGCCGTGCCGTCGTCGGGTTCCGCCGGTCGGTGCCCGGACGTTGCCGACTTCGGACGGTCGTCCCGGCGTCGGCGATCACGCCGCTCGGTCTTGGGCCGCGGCGCGGTCGGACGCACACGGGCGCGGACTCGCGCTTCTCCGCGGATGCGGCCGAACAGCCCGGGACGGGGCTCCTCCACGATCTCGAACTCGGCGTCGCTCTCGTCGACACCGAGCTGGTCCAAGGCGTGATCTTTCGCTTCTTCGGTCGTACGACCGGTGGTCTCAACCCACTCCATGGGGATGTCCTTCGCTGGGGTCAGGGCTTCTTCTTCTGCTGCGGGCGCGGGCGCGCCGGCGGCCTCGGCGTGCTCCCACTCGCACGCGGCGGAGGCTTGGGGGCCGCCCGTCGCTTGCCGTTTCCGGACGGGGCGGGCGCCGGCTTCGCTTTCGGTGCCGCATCTTTGCCAGGCTTCGCCCCACCGGCTCCGCCTTTGGGAGCCGGCTTGGTCCGTGTGTCGGGCTTGGTCGGTTTCGGCGGAGCCTGTCGAGCCGCGATGGCGTCCGGGTGCTCCTTGTAGAACCGCTTCGTTATGTAAGCCTGCTGCCCGATGCGGAACAAGTTCTGGACCAGGAAGTACCACGCCAGCGCGGCCGGAACGATGAAGGCGAACACCCCGGAGAAGATGGGGAAGACCTTCATGATCATCTGCTGCTGCGCGGCAGCGGGGTTGTCCGACATGGTCGGGTTGTTCTTGTTCCGAGCGGTGATCTGGCGCTGCTGCACGAAGTACGTGGCCACCACGATCCCCACCAGGATCAAGTAGGGCAACGCACGGACGAAGTTGTCCTGCAGGGCCCGCGCCGCCGACTCGGCCAGGTTGAGACCGAAGGCCCGCATCTGCGTGTCGTGGCTGAGGTCCTGGTAGAGCTCGGTGCTGTGGTCGAGGTACTTCGGGTCGAAGAACGGCTCGCTCTCAGGGGATTTGTAGGTGAGTCCGATGAACACCCGGTACATGACGATCCAGATCGGAGCCTGGATCAGCAGTGGGAGGCAGCCGCCGAGCGGGTTGACCTTGTGCTCCTTGTACAAGGCCATGAGCTCTTCGTTCATGGCCTGTCGGTCACCCCGGTGCTGCTGCTGGATGCGCTTCATCTCGGGCTGGATCCGCTGCAGTTCCAGCATCGACTTGGTGCTCTTCAGCGTGAGCGGCGTGAGCAGCAGCATGATGAGGATCGTCATCATGGCGATGGCGGCGGCATAGTTTGGGACGAGGCTGTAGAACCACGCCAGAACGGTGGCGATCAGGTCAAACACGCTGGTCGACTCTCTCGAGAGGGGCTGGGGGAGACGTAGGCACGGGGTCGTAGCCGTGACCACCCCAGGGGTGGCAGCGAGCCAGACGACGCAGCGCCAGCGCAGAGCCCCGAAGGAAGCCGTGGGCCGCGACGGCTTCCAGGGCGAACGTCGAGCACGACGGGACGAACCGGCACGGCGAGGGTCGGTCCCGGTGGGCGATCTGGTACCAGGTGATGGCCTTCATCAGCATCCGTCCCGGCAGCCAGGGTCGTCGCGCCATCAGGCCGACCCGTCCTGCCGGTTCGACGGCCCGACTCCCGGACCACTCAGCCCCCCAGACTCCAGAGCAGCAGCCAGAAAATCCTCCTCTAGCTGGGAGAACGTCGAGCGAAGCATCGGCGCGTCGGCGCCGATGAGGTACCAGCCGGGAGCCAGCTCATGGGCTCGGGCCCGCACCAGGGAGCGCAGTCGCCGACGAACCCGGTTACGTACCGGGGCGGAGCCGACCGAACGGCCGACCGCATACGCGACGCGAGGGGGCACCGCCTGAGGATCGGCGATCACCGTCATCCAGAGCGAACCCACGCGAGCACGGCGTCCGTCGCGTCGGAACCGGTCGAAGACGACGCGGTCCCGGATGCGCCAGATCACGCCGAGAGGCGGACGCGACCTTTGGCGCGGCGCGACTTCAGGATGGCCCGTCCAGCGCGGGTCGACATGCGGTGCCGGAACCCGTGCCGTTTGGCCCGCTTGCGGTTGTTCGGCTGGTACGTGCGCTTCACGCTGCCTCCTGGTGTGCCATCGACCTGACTGCGTCGCTCCTCGCGTCCGGCCGACCGCCCCGGGGGCCGGGACACGACCGTCGAGCCCGGGCCGTGACGAAACGGCGGATTGCGCCTGGCGCGAACGATCCGCTCGCCATGCCAACCGATAAGGCTACGGCTTCGCCGGCGCGAACGGCAACTGCCGGGGCACCCGGGCACCGAGCAGCCGCTGTCACTCGGTCCGGTGGACGGGGCCCCCTGAAAGGCGTGGTACCGTCGCCGATCTGCCCCTAGGGGCACCCCGTCGCATTGACATCGAACGAGCATGGATTGTCCACAGGTGTGGATGCACCTGTGGACGCCCGTGGGCTGGCAAGGAGAGCGTCGCGAGTGAACGACGGCGAAGAGGTGTGGACGGCGGCCGCCCATCTCCTACGAGAACAGGTTTCGGATGCAGTGTGGCTCTCGACGTTCCAGGACGTCCGGACCCTGGGCATGGCTTCGGACGGGCTACACCTTCTCGTTCCGAGTGCAACAGTTCGCGAGAGGATCACAACGCGTTACCTCTCGTTGGTCAAGCAGGCACTTCGCGACGCAGGAGCATCCCACACCGACCTGGTGCTGGACCTCGACCTCCGTGACGCTGACACGAACGATTCAGCTCAGCCAGTGGTTGCAGATGCAACTTTCACTGCGAGTGGTGGCGAAACCACCGTCAGTGAGCCCTTGCCCGGAGCGTACGGAGACGCGTACTGGGACGGAGGGAACGGCCGGAGCCAGGCTGCGCTCGCGGCCGGGCTCAACCCGCGCTACGCGTTCGAGACCTTCGTCAAAGGACAGTCGAACCGGTTCGCGCTCGCCGCGGCCCAGAGGGTCGCGGAGACGCCGGCCCGCTCGTACAACCCGCTCTTCATCTATGGCGCGGCCGGCCTGGGCAAGACCCACCTGCTCCACGCCATCGGCCACTACGTCCACGACAACTACAGCGACTACCAGACCCGGTACGTCTCGACGGAGGTCTTCCTCAACGAATACGTCGATGCCATCCGCAACAACTCCACCGCGCAGTTCAAGCGGCGCTACCGCGACGTCGATGTTCTCCTCATCGACGACATCCAGTTCATGGAAGGCAAGGAGGGACTCCAGGAGGAGTTCTTCCACACGTTCAACTCGCTCCACGGAGCCAACAAGCAGATCGTCATCTCGTCCGATCGGATCCCGGACAACATCCCCACTTTGGAGGACCGGCTGCGGGGTCGCTTCAAGTGGGGCCTCATCACCGACATCCAGCCGCCGGATCTGGAAACCCGCCTCGCCATCTTGCGCAACAAGGCCGAGCGCGACCGGTCGGCCGTGCCGGCGGACGTCCTCGAGTTCATCGCCACCAGGATCACCAACAACATCCGAGAGCTCGAGGGTGCCCTCATCCGCGTCACGGCGTACGCCAGCCTGAACAGCTCGACGCTCACCGTCCCGCTCGCCGAGCAGTTGCTGGCCGAGCTGCTCCAGGGCTCGGCTGAGCGTACCGTCTCGACGCGAGTCATCATCGAGGAGGTCGCGGCCTACTACCGCCAGCCGGTTGAGTTGCTGCGCGGCAAGAGTCGGCAGCGGCCGCTGGTACTCGCCCGCCAGATCGCCATGTACGTGATGCGCGACCTCACGGACCTGTCGTACCCAGCCATCGCCCGCGAGTTCGGAGGCCGGGACCACACGACCGTGATCCACGCGGTGAGCAAGGTCGAGAAGCTGATGAAGGAACGCCAGCAGGTCTATGACCAGGTCACCTTCCTCATCACCCAGCTGAAGAACGGGGCGTAGGTGCCACGCTGGGGACCGGGTTGGGGACAACCGGGGTACGAGCTGGGGAGTGGTGCACGGTCATCCACTGCCCGCTCCGCCGGCGCGGCTGGCGTTGTGGAGGGCCGGCGCCGCCTGGGGACGAGTGCACCGCCGTTGAACACGCCTGATACCGCGAACCACACAATCCCCAGGACCTATTACTACCACTAGCTTCAATGAGCATCCTGATGATGACGAACGAGCCAGCCTCGGGACATGGACCGATGGGAGAGGGGCGACAGTGAAGTTCCGCTGCGAGCGTGATGTGCTCGGGGAGGCTCTGGCCACGGCGGCTCGGGCCGCGCAAGGCCGCGCCGGTTCGCAGCCGGTCCTCGCCGGCGTGCGGTTGATTCTCGACGGCTCGCGCCTCGAGATCAGCGGCACCGACCTCGAGCTCACGATCCAGCGGACCATCGACGTCAACGGCGAACGCGACGGCTCCTGTGTGGTCCCCGGCCGGCTGACGGCCGAGGCAGTACGCACGCTGGCGCCCGGTGCGGTCGTGGTCGATGCGGGCGGTGACACCGTCGAGATCACCGGCGATCGCTCGTCGTTCACTGTCCGCCCGTTTTCGATCGACGACTTTCCACGCCTGGGCCAGCCAGCCGACGCCGCTGTCACCCTCCCGGCGTCGATGTTTCTGCAGGCCGTCGGCCAGGTCGAGCGGGCGGCTAGCAAGGACGAGTCCCGCCCGATCCTCACGGGTGTGCTGTTGACATCGGAGGACGAGGGATTGCGATTGGTCGCCACGGACTCCTATCGGCTGGCGGTCTGCGACTTGCCCGAGGTATCAGTCCTGGCATCCGGGCAGAAGGTGCTCCTGCCGTCGCGGGCGCTGCGGGAGCTGGAACGCGCGCTCCCTGCGGTGGGCGAGATCACCTTGCGGCTGGGCGAGAGAGACGCCACGTTCGAGTCCTCCGGGACCCGTATCAGCACCAGGCTGATCGAAGGGGAGTTCCCCAACTACCGCCAGCTCATCCCGTCGTCCTACCCGAACCGTGTGCGGATCGATCGCGAAGCATTGCTGGACGCGCTGCGCCGTGTGCGGGTCATGGCGGCCGACGCCACGCCGGTCCGTCTCACCATCGAGGCTGAGGAGGTCCGGCTGAACACTGTCAACCAGGATCAGGGCAGCGCCGACGCGGTCGTCGAGGCGCAAGCGGACGGCACCCCGTTGACCGTGGCCTTCAACCCGCAGTACCTGGCCGACGGCGTCGAGGCCACCACTGGCGACGAGGTGGTGCTGGACACGCTGGACGCCCTCAAGCCGGCTGTCGTCCGCCCGGTCGATCGCTCCGATTACCTGTATCTCCTCATGCCGGTGCGGGTGCCCTGAGTCTTCGTCGCCAGCCTCCGCTGCGCTTCGGCTGGCTCCTACTCGCTTCGCTCGGCAATGCCTCGGGCGTCGTTGCGGTGCGCCGGCCAAGCCGGTCGCACCGTCTGTGTCGTGGTGACGGCGTTCATGGCCGACATGAGCGCAATAGTCGCGACGAGATCGGCCATGAACGAGTTCTGACGCCGACGCGCCGCGACGACCGATGAGGATCCAGCGGTTGGAGCTCGCTGACTTCCGCAACTACGAGAAGGCCGACGTCGAGTTCGGCCCGGGCCTCACCGCGGTGGTCGGCGCCAACGGGCAGGGCAAGTCGAACCTGGTCGAGGCCGTCGCCTACCTGGCGACCCGGGAGAGCTTCCGCGGCGTTCCCGGGCCGGCGCTGGTGCGGAACGGCTGCGAGCGTGCCTTCGTTCGGGCCGAGGTCGAGCAGGGCGACGGACGGGTGGTGAGCATCGAGTGCGAACTGCCGACCAGGGGCCGGGATCGCGTGCTGGTCAACAAGCAGCGGCTGCAGCGGGCGGCCGATCTGCTCGGCGTCGTACGAGCGACCGTGTTCTCCCCGGACGACTTGGCCTTGATCAAAGACGGTCCTGCGCTCCGGCGCCGCTTTCTCGACGAAGTGGCCGTCAGCCTCCATCCGGGCCGCGACGCCGATCGGCGTGACCTGGAGCGCATCCTGCGCCACAAGTCGATGCTCCTCAAGCAGATCGGCGGCCGGCTCGGCGACGAGACAGCGTTCACCCTCGACGTCTGGGACGCGAAGCTGGCCGATGTCGGTGACCGGGTCGGGCAGGCCCGAGCCGAGCTGGTGGAGGCCGTCGCACCTCACGTGAGCCAGGCCTACGCCGACCTGGCCGGCGGGGCCAGCGAGGTCACGGTGTGCTATCAGCCCCCGTGGCGCTCGGTCGGGTTGGCCGCGGCGCTGCTCGACGCCCGGGCCGACGAGGTCCGGCGTCAGGTCTGCCTCGTCGGCCCCCACCGCGACGAGCTCGACGTCCACCTCGCCGGGCTGCCGTCCCGGACCCACGCCTCCCAAGGTGAGCAGCGGACGCTGGCGCTCGCCCTGCGGCTCGCCGCCCACCGTCTGGTCACCGAGCGGGTGGGCAGCGCCCCGGTCCTGCTACTCGACGACGTGTTCTCGGAGCTAGACGCGGCCCGCAGCGCCGCGCTCCTGCACCACCTGCCGGTCGGGCAGATCATCCTGACCACCGCCGGACCGCTGCCCGCCGGCGCCCGCACCGAGCGGACCCTCCGCGTCGAGCAGGGGCGATTGTCGGGATGAGCGAGCCCGAGCCGCGTCCCCTGCGCGACAGCGTCGACGAAGTGGTGCGGTCTCTCCGAGGCACGGGGGCGCGCAGCCTGGCCGGCGTGTTCGGCCGCTGGGACGAGGCCGTCGGTGCGCAGGTGGCCGCGCACGCCCGCCCGGCTTCGCTAATCGACGGCTGCCTCCTGGTCGACGTCGACCACCCGACCTGGGCCACGCAGCTGCGTTTTCTCGAGCCCGAGCTCCTGGAGCGCCTGCGCGAGGTCGCCGGAGTGGACGAGGTGGACCGGATCGAACTGCGGGTACGCCCCCGTCGCTAGAGCGACGGCACCGCCCGTCTCGACCGGACAGCGCCGCGCCGATCCCGTTTACGAGGGCACGGATATCCCGGTCCAGCGGGCGGTCGGAGGCGGTCCGGAATGGGCCCCGGGCGCTGGCCCGAGAAGGCCTGGGACGGGCTCAGGCTCCGCCTCCCTGCACCACCCCGTTGGTAGGCTGAAGGCATCGTGAGAACGGTCCGGAACTCTCCCAGGGAACCGGGTTGGCGTCGCAAGACACTCGTTCCGCCGAGATCTCCCTCAGCCCGAAAGGTCGCGCCTTGGCGAAGGACGTGAGCGACAACATCACCCAGTACGACGCGTCGGCCATCCAGGTCCTGGAGGGCCTGGACCCCGTCCGCAAGCGGCCCGGCATGTACGTCGGGTCGACCGGTCTGGCCGGACTGCACCACCTCATATGGGAGGTCGTCGACAACTCGGTGGACGAGGCGATGGCCGGCTACTGCAGCCGCATCATCGTGACCCTCCAGGCCGACGGCGGCTGCCGGGTGGACGACGACGGCCGAGGTGTCCCGGTCGATCCCTACCCCTCCGGCCCGCACAAGGGCAAGAGCGCGGTCGAGGTCGTGCTGACCGTCCTGCATGCGGGTGGGAAGTTCGGCGGCGGCAGCTACAAGGTGTCAGGCGGGCTCCACGGCGTGGGCGTGTCCGTGGTCAACGCGCTGTCCGAGCGCCTGGTCATCGAGGTCGACAAGGACGGGTCCCGCTATCGGCAGGAGTACGCGAAGGGCGGTCGCCCGCAGGGCAAGCTGGAGAAGGTCGGGTCCACGCCGCCGCGCGGGCGCACCTCCGGTACCACGGTCGTGTTCTGGCCTGATCCGTCGGTCTTCAACTCCGAGGGCACCGAGTTCCACGCCCGCACCGTGTTGGAGCGCCTGCAGACCATGGCCTTCCTCAACAAGGGCCTGGAGATCCAGCTCGTCGACGAGCGTCCGGACAAGGCTCAGCGCGTCACGTACGTCTACAAGGGCGGCATCGTCGACTTCGTCAAGCACCTCAACGCCTCCAAGGAGTCGCTGTTCGCCAAGGTGGCATCGTTCGGTACCGCCGAGGACGATCAGGAAGTCGAGATCGCCCTCCAGTGGAACACGGGGTACTACGAGGGCATCCACGGCTACGCCAACGGCATCTCGACCACCGAGGGCGGCATGCACGTCGAGGGTTTCAAGACCGCACTCACTTGGGTCGTCAACAAATACGCCCGCTCCCGCAACCTCCTGAAGGAGAAGGAGGAGAACCTTCTCGGCGAGGACATCCGGGAGGGGCTCACGGCGATCATCTCGGTGCGGTTGAAGGAACCGCAGTTCGAGGGGCAGACCAAGGCCAAGTTGGGCAACGTCTCCACCCGCTCCCTGGTGCAGCGGATCACCAACGAGAAGCTGGCCGAGTGGTTCGACGAGAACCCCGCGGAGGCCAACCGCGTGATCAAGAAGGCCATGGCGGCGGCTCAGGCGAGGGTGGCAGCCAAGAACGCCCGCAACGCCATCCGGCGCAAGACGGCCCTGTCCGGCGCCGGCATGCCGGACAAGTTGAAGGACTGCTCCAGCCGTGACCCTCGTGAGTGCGAGCTGTTCATCGTCGAGGGAGACTCGGCCGGGGGTACCGCGGTGGACGCGCGTGACCCCCGGACCCAGGCCATCCTCCCGATCCGGGGCAAGATCCTCAACGTCGAGCGGGCCCGGCTCGACAAGATGCTCAAGAACCTCGAGGTCCAAGCGTTGATCACGGCCATCGGCGGGGGCGTGGGCGATGAGTTCGACGTGGCCAAGGTCCGGTACCACAAGGTGATCTGCCTGGCCGACGCCGACGTCGACGGAAGCCACATCCGCACGCTGTTGCTGACCTTCTTCTTCCGGCAGATGAAGCCGCTCGTGGAGCAGGGCTACGTGTACATCGCGCAGCCGCCGCTGTTCTCCACCGAGGTCGGCAAAGAGAAGGTGTACCTGAAGAACGAGGTGGCGAAGGCGGCGTTCCTGGCCGAGCACCCCAACCACAAGAAGGAGTTCGGCCGGCTCAAGGGTCTGGGCGAAATGGACTGGGAGGAGCTCAAGGAGACCACGATGGATCCGGGTCGCCGCACCTTGCTGCAGGTCACCGTGGACGAGGCCGCAATCGCCGACGAGATGATGAGCACGCTGATGGGTGACGAGGTCGAGCTGCGCAAGCAGTTCATCCAGCAGAACGCCCTTGACGTGAGATTCCTGGACATATGAGCGACATCCCGCTCGGGCCGGGGGACGGAGGCGACCTCACCTTCGGCAGCATCGAACCCATCGAGATCCAAGAGGAGATGGAGCGGTCCTTCCTGGACTACGCCATGTCCGTCATCATGGCGAGGGCCCTGCCGGACGTGCGCGACGGCCTCAAGCCGGTGCACCGCCGCATCATCTGGGACATGGAGCAGCAGGGCTTCCGCCCGGACCGGCCCTTCGTCAAGTGCGCCCGCGTCACCGGCGACACCATGGCGAAGTTCCACCCGCACAACAACAGCGCCATCTACGACGCGCTGGTCCGCATGGCCCAGCCCTTCTCGCTGCGCCACCCGCTCATCGACTTCCACGGCAATTACGGCTCGCCGGATTTCGGCCCGGCGGCCGAGCGCTACACGGAATGCCGTCTGCACCCCCTGGCCATGCACATGGTGGCCGATCTCGACGAGAACACCGTCGACATGGTGCCCAACTACGACAACACCAACGAGGAGCCGAGCGTCTTGCCGGCCCGGTTCCCCAACCTGTTGGTCAACGGCAGCCAGGGGATCGCCGTGGGCATGGCCACCAACATCCCGCCCCACAACCTGGGTGAGGTCATCGACGCCACGGTCCACCTCATCGATCATCCCGGCGCCACGTCGGATGACCTCATGCAGTTCGTCAAAGGGCCGGATTTCCCCACCGGTGGTTCGATCATGGGCCGCGCCGGGATCATGGAGGCTTACCGCACCGGCCGCGGCAGCGTGAGGATGCGGGCCAAGGCCACCATCGACGAAAGCTCGAGGCGCGGTTCGGCCATGGAGATCGTCGTCACCGAGCTGCCCTACCAGGCGAGCTGCAAGGCGATCGCCTCCCGCATCCAGGAGTTGGTGGACGGCGGCGATCTGGAAGGCATCGCCGATGTCAACGACAGCTCGGCCGGCGGCGCGACGCGACTGGTCATCACCCTGCGCCGCGACGCCAACGCCAACGTCGTCCTGAACAACCTCTTCAAGCAGACCCAGCTGCAGACCAGCTTCCCGGTCAACATGGTGGCCCTCGTCGACGGCGTGCCCCGCACCATGAACCTGGCCCAGGCCCTGGAGGGCTACGTCGCCCATCAGGTCGAGGTCATCACCCGCCGGTCGCAGTACCGGCTGGAGAAGGCGCGACGAGACGAGGAGATCCAGGAGGGCCTACTCCGCGCCCTCAACGTGATCGACGAGGTGATCGCCCTGATCCGGGCCAGCGAGGATCGGACGACGGCGCGGGCGGGCCTCATGCAGCAGTTCGGGTTCACCGAGTTGCAAGCCGAGCACATCCTCGAGATGCGCCTCGGCCAGCTCACCCGGTTGTCCCGCATCGACATCGAGCAGCGATTGGAGAAGCTCCGGGAGCACATCGGCGAGCTCGAAGCGATCCTGGCCGACGAATCGACGCTGAGGGGGGTCATCAAGTCGGATCTGTTGGCCATCAAGGAGCAGTTCGCCACCCCCCGCCGGGCCGAGGTCATGCTCGACGCGGGCGAGATGTCCCTCGAGGACCTGGTCGTCGACAAGGAGCTGGTGGTCGTGATGACCGAGGCCGGCTACGTGAAGACGGTCGATGCCGACTCGTTCAAGACGCAAGGCCGAGGTGGTCGCGGCGTGGCAGGGGCGAAGCTCAAGAGCGACGACCTGGTCAGTCACGTGATCTTCACCACCGCCCACGCCTACCTCCTGTTCTTCTCCAACCGCGGGAAGGTCTACCGCCTGCGGGCCATGGACATTCCTGAGCGTGAGCGGGCGGCCAAGGGCATCCCGATCGTCAACCTGTTGCCGCTGGCGCCGGACGAGAGCGTGCGAGCCGTCATCGACACCCGCAGCTTCGCGGGGGAGCGCTATCTCTTCTTCGCCACGCGCGAGGGCCAGGTGAAGCGGACCGAGTTCCACGAGTACGACTCGTCGCGCCGGGACGGGATCATCGCCCTGAACCTGCGGGACGGCGATGAGTTGGTCCGCGTCATAGAGACGACGGCCGGGGACGACATCTTCATGGTCAGCCGATCGGGCCAGACCATCCGGTTCAGCGAGGACGAGGTACGGCCGATGGGTCGGGCGGCCGCCGGAGTCCGCGGGATGAAGCTGAAGCCCGGTGACTCGGTGGTGTCGGTCGATGTGGCCCGGGACGACGTCGCCATCCTCATCGTCACCGAGTCCGGCTACGGCAAGCGCACCCAGCTCGACCGGTTCAACCGACAAGGGCGTGGGGGACAGGGCGTGATCGGCATACGGCTCACCAGTCGCAAGGGCCACGTCGTCGCCGCATTCATGGTTGGCCTCGACGACGAGATCGTCGCCGTGTCCTCGGGTGGTGTCACCATTCGGATGCCGGTACGAGAGATCTCGTCACAAGGTCGCGACGCCACCGGCGTACGGATCATGAACCTCGATGCCGGCCAGGTCGTGGCGTCGGTGGCGCCGATCCTGGCCGTCAACGGCGACAGCTGACCCCTCGCGGCCACCCCGCGCCCTCCACTTCCCCTTGCTCCCACCTCCGACCTGGAGGTTGCATGGTGAACCATCGACATCGTTCTCATCGCGGTCAGGCCGTGCCGCTACTGGCGGGCGTCCTGGCCGTCGCCGCCGCATTGTTCGTCGGCCTCGGCCACCTGGGAGAACGCGCCGCCGACGCAGCGCGAGCTCGCACGGCCGCCGACGCGGCTGCCCTGGCCGGGGCCGCGGCCGGGCGCGACGCGGCCGCCGTGATGGCCGGCGAGAACGGCGGACAACTCGTCGCTTACAGCGACCAAGACGGCACCGTGCGGGTGACCGTCACGGTGGGTCGTGCCACGGCCGTAGCCCGCGCGGCCATGGTGGAGGGGAGGCCGGTGGAACCACGCGCTGGTCCCTGACCGGAGTTGACGGCCCCGGCCCGGGTACAGTTGCACCAGTGGCACTGGAGGAGCGCGCCGAAGCCATGACTGCGGTGGATTCGGATGCAACCACCGACGTCGAGCCAAAGCGCCCGCGCGCGCCCCAGGTCGTGTCCGGCAACGGCTACGGACAGCCTGGCAGCAACGGCCACGATGCGGACGGGGCCGCTCCCCTCGACGCCACGGCGGAGGGCGATCGAGCCCGGGAGGCACCGCTCCTCGACGCTCCGGACGATCGACCCGTCCGTTCCCCGCGCAAGCGCACCGCACGTCAACGCAACCTCCTGGTCGCCAGCAGCGTCGATGCCGGCGCGCTCGACGATGCCTCACCGGTGGATCCGCTCCTGGCCGGTCTGACCGCCGTCGAAGTGGAGGTCGAGCCGGACGTGGACGCCGAGGTCATCGAGCGCGCGCCGGAGACTCCGGCCGACGACCGCGACACCGAGGCCGTCCCGCTCCTGCCTCCTTCGACCACGGCCGCCGCTGCCGCGGCCGCCGAGCTGTACGCGCCGTCCCCACCGCGGACCGAGCCGGTCCCGCTCCGGCCCGTGACCGAACCAGTGCTGGTTCCACCTCGACCGGAGCCGGTGCCCGTGGTCACCGCGCTTCCAGTTCTGGCTCCGGTCGGCG
>DASTFY010000205.1:0-7310 GCA_035719525.1 Acidimicrobiales bacterium | reverse complement strand
TTGTTGATCGCGCCCGCGGCTGTGGTCCTGCTGGCGCTCGTCTTGTCGTTGTTCACCGGTCGGCGAGCCTCGGGCCTGCGGCCCGCCGTCGTGCTGAGGAGCGAGTGATGTCCACGGTCGCCTCGCGCGCGGAGGCCAACATGGCGGTCGTGACCGCGCGTTCGGCCGAGCCGGCACCGGCCCAGCCCGAGGCCGAGCCTCGCGCCACCCCGGTCCTCGGCGCGGCCGCCCTCCCGGCGGTCGTTCTCGCCCTACTCTCCCTCCTCGTCGCCGACCCTCCGGCCTCGTCGGAGATCGTCCGTGCCGTGCTGGTCGTGCTGTGGGCTGTCGCCGGCGCCGCCCTCACCACGCGTAGGCCGTCCAGCCGGCTGGGGCCCATCGTGCTGCTCGGTGCCACGATCGGAGGCGCCGGCGCGCTGGCCAGCGCCATCGGTGCGTACCGGTCGCCGTCGGGTGCCGCAGAGATGGCCGTCGACCTCACCGTGCGGCTGTCGGCGACGCTGCTACCGGCCGTTGCCCTGCACTTCCTCCTGGCGCTGCCGGCCGGGGTCCTCGGGACCGACGGTCGGAGGCGGGTCGTCGGAGCCATGTATGTCGGGTCCGTCGCCGTCGGGCTGGCCCTGCTGGCGGACCGCTCCGATCTCGCGGTCTGGCCCGTCGTGCTCCTCTGGGTCATCGCGTTGGGCGGTGGCCTGGCCGGCGCCCACGCTCGCTACCAGGCGGCCGGGGCCACGGACCGCCGCCGCATGCAGTGGGTGGGCTGGGCGCTGGCCGTCGGGGCCGAGGCCGTGCTGGTCGTGATCGCACTCAGCGCGCTGACAGAGCACCCCGCCGACCCCGAAGCCTGGGCCGTCGCGGCGACGGCCGTGATACCCCTCGCCCTGACCGCCAGCACGTCAGGCCACGCCGTGGCGCGGGTCGACCGCCTCTTGACCCACACCGTCTCCTTGGCCGGTCTCACCGCGCTCGTCGTCGGCGTGTACGCCATGGTCGTGCTGGCGCTCAGCCGTACCCCGGAGGGCTCCGAACGCACCCTGCTGCTCCTCTCGATGGGCGCCGCGGCTCTGGCGGCGCTCATCTGGCTGCCCGCTCGCCGCTGGCTGTCCGACACGGTGAACCGGGTGGTGTACGGGGAGCGGGTCTCGCCGGAGGAATCCCTGCGGACGTGGGGGAGCCGACTCACCCGCGCCATCCCCATGGACGAGTTGCTCCTGCAGCTGTGCGAGAGCCTGCGCAAGACCATGGCCCTGGTTTCGGCCGAGGTGTGGACCGGAGCCTCGGGTCACTACGAGTGGGCCACGGGCGTCCCCCATCGGGCCCCGGGCCCGCTGCTGGTCGGCGAGAAGGAGCGACCCGTCGTCGCCCGGGCCGGGGTGTCCGGCGGCCGGTGGCTCGAGATCTGGCTGCCGAGCCTGCTCGGCCAGCACCCGAGCTCGGCCTACCGGGTGGCGCCGCTGGCCCACCAGGGCGAGCTGCTGGGCCTGATCGTGTGCCGCCGGCCCGACGACGGCGAGGCCTTCACCGAGGAGGACGACCGCGTGCTCTCGGAGCTGGCCCGCCAGGTCGGCCTCGCCCTCCACAACATGCAGCTCGACTCCGCACTCCAGGCCTCCCTGGCCGAGCTCCGCCTGGCCAATGACGAGCTCCGGGCCAGCCGGGCCCGCATCGTGGCCGCCGGCGACGCCGAGCGCCGCAAGCTGGAGCGCAACCTCCACGACGGAGCGCAGCAGCACCTGGTCGCCCTCGCCGTGAAGCTGCGGCTGGCCAAGGACGCGGTGGAGGACGATCCACCGGCGGCGATCGAGATGATGGACGAGCTCCGGGGCGACATCCAGGACGCCATCCAGGAGCTGCGGGCGCTGGCCCACGGCATCTTCCCGCCCCTGCTGGTCAGCGGAGGCCTGGGCGAGGCGCTGCCGGCAGCGGCGACGCGCGCCGCTCTGCCGACCACTGCCGACACCTCCGACGTCGGCCGCTACCCGGCCGAGATCGAGGCCGCGGTCTACTTCTGCTGCCTCGAAGCCCTCCAGAACGCCGGCAAGCACGCCGGCGAGGGGGCCAAGGCCACGCTGCGGGTGTGGGAGGACGAGGGTGTGCTGCGCTTCGAGGTGGCCGACAACGGCATCGGCTTCATCGTCAGCGGCGAGGGCACCGCCGGCCACGGGTTCGTCAACATGGCCGACCGCTTGGGCGCCATCGACGGCTCCCTCGACATCGATTCGGCCCCAGGTTCAGGCACCCGCGTCGCCGGCCAGGTCCCCGTCGGCGCTGCCTAGCCACCGGTCCCGCGGCGCGGTCAGGTGGAGGCGGACAGGTAGAGGAGGACGGCCTTGACGCGGCGGTTCACGTCGGCCTCCTCGACCAGGTGGAGCTTGGAGAAGATCGAGTTGATGTGCTTCTCGACCGCCCGCTCGGAGAGCACGAGCGTGCCGGCGATGGCGGCGTTCGACTTGCCCGAGGCCATCTCGGCCAGCACCTCGCGCTCGCGGGGCGTCAGGTGCTCGAGCGGAGAGCGCTCGGCCCGGCTCCGGGACCTGACCAGCTCGTCCACCACCTGAGGATCGATCACCGAACCGCCGCGGGCCACGACCCGGATGGCGTCGACCAGGTCGTCGACATCCGCCACCCGGTCCTTCAGCAGGTAGGCCCGACCCTGCGATCCCTGGTCGAGCAGGGCCACCGCATACTGCGGCGACACGAACTGGCTGAGGACCACCACGCCCACCTCGGGATCGCTGGCCCGCAGCTCCGCCGCGGCCCGGATCCCCTCGTCGGTGCCCGTCGGCGGCATGCGGATGTCGGTCACGACGACGTCCGGCGCGTGCTCCTTCACGCCGGCCAGCAACTCGTCGAGCGAGCCGTAGGCGCCGACCAGCTCCAGGTCCTCGGCGGCATCGAGAATGCGTCGGATCCCGTCTCTCAGGAGCGCGTTGTCCTCCGCCAGGACGATCCGGATCACGGCGAGAGCCTACGGCGCGGCCGTCGCCGGCCGTGGCAGGGCGGTCAGCCCGGAGCGAGCTCGTCCTCTCGACGGTGGGCTTCGGACAGTTCGAGCAGCCGCTGGCGATCCACACCGTCGGCGCTGGCCACGGCCACCCGCACCGGGGTCGTGCACCGCAACGTCGCCGTGCGCACCCCGCCCTCCAGCCCGGACCGCTCCCCCACGACGGCGCCCGGGCCGAGCTCGGCCACCTCCTGCCCGTCGACCTCGACGGACACCACACCGTCCAGGACCACGAGCACCGACGTGCTGCGCTCGCCCTGCGCGACCACGACGTCGCCCTGGCGCAACCGGATCACATCGGCGTCGCCGCCCATGATCTCGGTCGACAGTTGGCGCTCGAGCGCCGACTCGACCGCCGTCACCAGCACCTCGGCGTCATGCGATCCCCACGGGGTGCGCTGGCCGAAGGACGTGTTGAGCCAGGACTTGAGGTCGGTGAGCCCGCTCTTCGAGGCCAACGCGCCGGCATCGTCGTACACCCAGTGCCGAGGGAAGCCGCTGGCGCCGACCAGCCGACCCTCATGGCGGCCGTCGGCCCAGATCGTCAGCTCCAACGTCGTCCACACGGTGGGGCTGGTGAACTGGAAGAACGGCGCCTTGCGCACCGGGCGCGGGATGGGGACCCCGGTGCGCCCGCCGGTCGTCTGACGGAAGCGCACCCAACCGTCGCCGGCCTCGGGCTCGGCGGTGAGGTCCGGATACGACACGGCGTCGATGGTGACGTCGCCCACGCCCAGGTTCACCGTCGTCGACCCCATGAACCCGCAGCCTGCTTGCCCGCTGGCCACGATCGCTCCATCCTCCACCTCCACCCACGCCCGTAGGCAGTTGGCGAAGCGGAAGCCGTCGTTGGCCCGCATCTCCTCCAGCGCGGTCTCGACCGGTGCCGGAAGCTGGTCCGGAGGGGGCTGATCATGATGGGCGACGTGGAGCTTCTCGCCGGTCTTCAGCATCCCCGACAGGGAGTCCGACGGGATCCACGACACCGTGGTCACCGCATGTTCAATCCGCATGGCTCACGCCTCCAGTAATCCGATAGCTGCCGTGAGCGTGCGCTCGTCTGGCGATCGCCGGGAGGGTGCAGGCTGGCGTCGTCGCGGTGATGCTGGCCGAACTCCTCAGGCCGACACAGGCCACGCCGGGTCGCCGCCGGCCTCCCAGAGGCCTTGCAGCAGGCGAGGGCTCAGCTCGTCCTTGTGAACGTAGGCCGCGGCACCGCTCGTGCGCGCGTCGCCCGGGAGGTCCTCCTGCGCGTAGGTGGAGACCAGGATGACCATGGTGCCGGGGCGGCTGGCCGTCACCTGTCGTGTCGCCTCGATGCCGCTCATCTCGCCCATGTTGATGTCCATCAGCACCAGGTCGGGCTGGAGCGACTCGAAGAGCGCCACCGCTTCCTCACCGGAGGCGGCCTCGCCCACCAGGTCGAAATCGGCAATCCGGCTGACCACCGCGCGCGCCGCAGCCCGGAACGGAGGCTGGTGGTCGACGACCAACACCTGGACCATGACCGGCTTCGACTCCTTCCGGCGACGTGAGCACACTGACTCGCCGTTCAAATCGTTGCAGATCGAACGTTTGGCGACCACCAGGCTGGTACCCGACACGAGGTGGGGCTGTCACCACCACCGGCGGCGGACCGGCCGGCGGGCGTCAGTCCAGCACCTGGTCCTTCTCGACCACGATGACGCCGCCGGCCGAGCACACGAACTGCTCAGGGTCGGCGTCGCCGTCGAGCCCCAAGCGGTAACCCGGCGGCACGTGCACGTTCTTGTCGATGATGCAGCGGTGGAGCTGCGCCCCCGCCGCCACCCTGACGCCGGGCATGAGGATCGATTCGCTCACCTTCGCGCCCGTCTCGATGCGCACGTCCGGCCCGACGATCGAGCGCTCGACCCGCCCGCCGGACACGATCGATCCGGTACAGATCAGGCTGTCCTCCACGCTCGCCGGCGCGCCGTCGGGCCCGTGCGAGAGCTTCGCCGGCGGCAGCGGGAGCTGGAGGCTGTACACCGGCCAGGACGGGTTGTACAGGCTGAACGACGGCAGCGCGCCCAGCAGGTCCATGTTGGCGTCGAAGTACGCGTCGAGACTCCCGACGTCGCGCCAGTAGCCGCGCTCGTTGTCCTCCTGGCCGGGGATCACATTGGTCGAGAAGTCGTACAGGTGCGCCACCCCGCTCGTCGTCAGCGCCGGGATGACGTCGCCGCCGAGATCCTTGGCCGTGGGGCTGGACGAGGACGGTGTGACGATGTCCACGAGCGTCGAGGTGTTGAAGACGTAGTTCCCCATCGAGGCCAGCACGCGACGATCGTTGCCGGGCATGGTCGGGGGGGACGGCGACTTCTCGTGGAAGCCGATGATCTTGCCGTCGTGGTCGGCCTCGATCACCCCGAACTCCGGGCCGAGCTCGAGGGGGACGGGGATGGCGGCCACCGTCACCCCCGCACCACTGTCCATGTGGTGCTCCACCATCTGGCGGGGATCCATGGCATAGATGTGGTCGGCACCGAACACGCACACGATGTCCGGCTGCTCGTCGCTGATCAGGTTGAGGTTCTGGTAGATGGCATCGGCCGAGCCCGAGAACCAGTACGGGCCCCGCCGCATCTGGGCCGGCACCGGCGTCACGTAGTTCCCGAGCAGCGTCGAGAAGCGCCAGGTCTGGGTGATGTGGCGGTCCAGGCTGTGGCTCTTGTACTGCGTGAGCACCACGATCTTCAGGAAGCGGGCGTTGGCGAAATTCGACAGGACGAAGTCGATGATCCGGTAGGAGCCACCGAAGGGCACCGCCGGCTTCGCCCGGTCGGCCGTGAGCGGCGCCAGCCGCTTGCCCTCACCGCCGGCCAGGACGATCACCAGCACCTTCGGTTCGGCGCGGCCGTTGCTCATGGGGACCCCCGTTCGGAGATGAGCTGCTGGTAGAGAGCGACGTGCTGGCGGGCCGGGCCGTCCCAGGACCAGTCGGCCGTCATGCCGCGGCGTTGCATGGCCTGCCGGCGGGTGGGCACGCCGAGCGCCCTGACCCCCCGGTGGAGGGCGTCGAGCAGGGCCACCGGGGTGGCCGTGCGAGCCACCAGCCCGGTCCCGTCATCGGGTTGGTCGTCGACGTCGACCACCGTGTCGTGCAGGCCCCCCACGTCGGTGACGACGGGCAGCGTGCCGTAGCGCATGGCCTGCATCTGCGCCAGGCCGCACGGCTCGAATCGGCTGGGCATGGCCAGCAGGTCGCCGCCGGCGAAGAGCAGGTGGGACAGCGCTTCGTCGTAGCCGCGCCGGAACGCCACCCGGTCCGGCCACAGGGCGGCCGCCCGCTGCAGCGCCTGCGCCAGCACCTGGTCGCCATCACCCAGCATCGCCACCTGCGCCGGCATCCGATCGAGAAGGTCGAGCAGCGGCAGCAGGAGATCGACGCCCTTCTGCTCGACCAGCCGCGAGACGACGACCACCAGCGGGCCACCTTGATCGGTCAGGCCCAGCTCCGCCATCAACGATCGCCGGGCGTCGTCCTTGCCGCCGAGGTCCGTTCCGTCGTAGTTCCGCGGCAGGTGCGGATCGGCCGCCGGATCCCACGCCGCGGTATCGATGCCGTTGAGGATGCCGACCAGCCGGTCCTCGCGCGACTGCAGCACGTCCTCGACCCCCATGCCCCATTCCTCCGTGAGGATCTCCCTGGCATAGGTGGGGCTCACCGCGATGATCGCGTCGGCCAGACGCAGCCCGCCCACCAGCGGGTTGCAGTCGCCGTCCCGGTAGTAGGCCTCGCGGAAGTGCGGGAAGCCGTTCAACCAGCCCCAGTTGGTCCGCCCCTGGTAGGCCAGGTTGTGGATGGTCAGCACGGCCGGCGGCCTCGGGAGGAGGAAGGCCAACGTGGCCGAGGTGTGCCAGTCGTTGAGGTGCAGAACGTCGGGTGTCTCGATCTCGCACAGCGCGGCGACCGCGGCCGAGAAGGCGAGGAACCGGCGGTCGTTGTCGGGCCAGCCCGACCCGTCGGCCTGCTGGTAGGGGTGAGAGCGCTCGCTGTCCCGGGCCTTCACCAGCGTGATCTGGCCGACCCCGTCGATCACCCCGTGGCGCGCCACCGCCGGTCCGGCCCACGCCGGTACGGCCAGGGGTACGAGGTCGGTCTCCTCCAGCGCCGCGCCGCCGTAGTCCGGCAGCACCACCGTGACCTCTACCCCCATCTCCCGCAGGGCCCGCACCAAGCCCGACGCCGCCACGGCCAGGCCGCCCACCTGAGCCACCGGAGCCAACTCGGTGGTGGCGAACAGCACATGCACGGTGCGGGAGGTTAGGTGCCGCCGGGCCT
>DASTFY010000204.1:0-6006 GCA_035719525.1 Acidimicrobiales bacterium | reverse complement strand
AGTTGGGCCAGCTCCTCGGGCGTGAGGCTCTCCATGCCCCCGGCCGCGCCCCGCCCCTCCCCCTGCTGGAGCTGGTCCTGCACCGCCCGCCAGAGCTCGTCGGCGTCGGCGTCGTCCTTGAGCTGGTACTGCGGCCCGCGCAGGCTGAAGTACACCTCGAACACCGTCTCGAACGAGCGCCAGTGCGCGTTGTTCTTCACCAGGGTGGCGGCCAGCGCGAACTTGAACGCCTCGCGGTCCTCGATGGGGATGTGCTGGACCGCCTCCATCGCGTCCAGGTTCTCGGTCAGGCTGACCGGGAGGCCCGCAGCCCGGAGCTCTTGGATGAACCCGGCGAGGAGGTCGATCACGGGCAGTCGGGCGGGTCAGCGCGTCGGGGCGTCGACCGAGAGCTCCTTGGCCGCCTTGGCGATGTCGGTCTGGTACTTGAGCAGGATGTGGAGCGTCTCCTTGGCCTGCTGCGCGTCGATGTGCTCGATGCCGAGCAACACCAGCGTGCGGGCCCAGTCGAGCGTCTCGGACACCGACGGCGCCTTCTTCAGCTCGAGCTGGCGGATGGAGCGGACGATGCGCGCAATCTGGTCGGCCAGGTTGTCGCTGACATCGGGGACCTTGGCGAGGACGATCTGCTTCTCACGGTCCAGGTCCGGATAGTCGACGTGGAGGTAGAGGCAACGTCGCTTCAGCGCCTCCGACAGCTCACGGGTGTTGTTGGAGGTCAGGAAGACGAGGGGGATCTGGCGGGCCTCGATGGTGCCGAGCTCCGGGATCGACACCTGGTAGTCGGACAGGATCTCCAGGAGGAGGGCCTCGGTCTCCACCTCGACCCGGTCGACCTCGTCGATCAGGAGCACCACGGGCTGCTCGGCGCGGATGGCCTCGAGCAGCGGGCGGGTGAGTAGGAACTCCTCGGAGAAGATGTCGTCGTGGACCTCGCTCCACGAGTCGCTGTGACGGTCGGCCTGGATGCGCAAGAGCTGCTTCTTGTAGTTCCACTCGTACAGGGCCTTGGACTCGTCCAGCCCCTCGTAGCACTGGAGGCGGATCAGCCGGGCGCCGGTCATCTCGGCCACGCTCTTGGCGAGCTGGGTCTTGCCCGTCCCGGCCGGGCCTTCGACCAGGACCGGCTTGCCCAGCCGGTCGGCCAGGAACACCACGCCGGCGATCCCCTCGTCGGCCAGGTACACCACGTCCTGCAGCTGTTGCCGCACGGAGGCGACGGTGTCGAAGCGCGCATCGGGAGCCACGGCCATGCCGGCTCACCCTACCGGCCGCCTTGACCGGGGGGTCAAGCGATGTCCGCGGCAGACTGGGCACATGCCAGTGGAGCTGAACCACACCATCATCGCGACGCGAGACCCGAAGGCGACCGCCGAATGGTGGGCCGAGCTGTTCGACCTCGACCCGCCCGAGCACTGGGGGCCGTTCTGGCAGGTGTCGACGGCCAACGGGGTCAACATCGACTTCGACCGAGCGGGCGAGCCCGACACGATCAGGCCCTTGCACTACGCGTTCCTGATCACGGAAGAGGAGTTCGACACCATCTTCGGCCGGATCGTCGAGCGAAGCATCGACCACTACGCCGACCCGTCCGGTCGGCGTCGAGGGGAGATCAACCACAACGACGGAGGTCGAGGCGTGTACTTCCCCGACCCCAACGGGCACTGGCTGGAGATCATCACCCGCCCCTACGGGAGCGGCTAACGGCGCGAGGAGACCCGGAGGGCCGACGAGCCCGCAGAGAATCGATCGGCGCGAGGAGAGCCGCAGGGCCGACGAGCCCGAAAAGCATCGACCTCGGGTACCGTGCTGCACCCATGACCTCGGGTGCACTCGTCGCGCCGGTGGACCGCTTCGTCGAAGATGTCACCGCCATCCTCGAGGGTCTGACGGCGCGGCCGGGGTCGTTCCGGGGCGTGGTCATCGACGAGGCCGACGCGCTGGTCGCCTCTGTGATGGCGGCCGACGGGCGGGTGTCCGAGGTCGAGGCCGACGAGTACGCGAGGGCAGTGGGCCGGTTCGTCCGGCGCCACGGCCGCCCGGTGGACGCCATCACGGCGCGCGCCTCGGACCACCTCCTGCAGCGGCGGGGCTGGGAGAAGGAACCGTCCGAGCTGTTCACCCTGCTGCTCTCGGCCGATCAGCGCTCGGGCACCCAGCACACCCATCGCTACTACGCGAGGGCGATGGAGTGCGCGCAAGCGGCCGCCATCGACCCCGCCTCCCGCGACAGCCAGGACACCATCGACCGACTCCGCGCCACCCTGATCGGCGCACTCGACCGCGCCGGATTGGGTCGACCTCCGGCCGACCCACGGACCGGAGCGATTGAGGACGAGCCACCACCGCTCGAGGAACTCCTGGCGGATCTCGACGAGCTGGTGGGCCTGGGGGAGGTCAAGCGCTCGGTCCGACAGCTGACGAACTTGTTGCAGGTACAACAGCTCCGGAAGGTGCGGGATCTCCCCATCCTCGACTCCAGCCTGCACCTGGTGTTCAGCGGCAATCCGGGAACGGGAAAGACCACCGTCGCCCGCTTGCTGGCGCAGATCTACCGGGCGCTGGGCGTGCTCTCCAAGGGCCACCTGGTGGAGACGGATCGCTCGCTCCTGGTGGCGGGCTACGTCGGCCAGACGGCGATGAAGACCCGCGCCGTGATCGAGCAGGCGCTCGGCGGCATGCTCCTGGTCGACGAGGCCTACGCGCTGGCCCGGGGCGGCGAAGCCGACTTCGGACGCGAGGCCATCGACACCCTGGTCAAGCTCATGGAGGATCACCGGGAGGATCTAGCGGTGGTGGCCGCGGGCTACACCGGGGAGATGGCGACGTTCATCGCCGCGAATCCCGGCCTGCGGTCGCGCTTCACGCGCACGCTGGAGTTCCCGGACTACACCGATGACGAGCTGGCCGAGATCTTCATCCGCATGGGTGACGCCAATCGCTACCACCCCACCGACGGCGCGCTCTCGCGGCTCCGTGAGATCCTGGCCGCCACGCCGCGGGACAAGGGCTTCGGCAACGCCCGGTTCATCCGCAACGTGTTCGAGGCGGCCGTGGCCAATCAGGCGTCGCGCCTCGTCGCCGCGGACGAGCCCACCGAGGAGCAGCTCACCACGCTGATCGCCGCCGATCTGCCGGCCGCCTGACCTCGGGGCCGCGCTGGCGCCGCTCTACGCTGCCGCCCGATGTGGGCGAAGCGGATCGGCGCCATCGTCGCAGCGGTGGCCCTGATCACCGGCGGTCTGCTGGTGCGGCGCGCGCTGGACGACGACGGGGGAGGAAGCGGAGGCGCGACCACAGAGCCACCGGCGGGCGCGACGACGGTCGTGTGCATACCCGAGCTGGTGGCGGCCTGCCAGGCGATGGCTGCGGCCGACTCGACGCTGGCGGTCGAGGTCGAGGAGGCCGGAACGACCTACGAACGACTCGTGGACGACCCCTCGTCGGCGCCGGCGGCATGGGTCACGCTCGCTCCGTGGTCACAGATGGTGGCGAATGCCGTGGCGCTGGCCGGCGAGCCGGACCCGTTCGCGTTTGCCGGCGCCGTGGCCGTCAGCGACCTGGTCATGGTCGGCCGGTCGGCCCGCATGGATGCGATCGCCGCCCACTGCGGTGGCACGATCACCTGGCGTTGCGTGGGCGACAACGCGGGGCGACCGTGGGCCGACCTCGGTGGCCAGGAGGCCTGGGGGGTGCTGAAGCCCAGCCACGCCGACGCGGCGGCGTCGGCCGCCGGCCTGCTCAGCTTCGCCACCATCGTCGCCGACTACTGGGGCTCAGCCGACTACACGGGAACGGACCTCCAGAACGACGATGCGTTTCTCTCCTGGCTGAACCGGTTGGAGGCCGCCATCCCCACCTACGGTGATGCGGTGAACACGCCGCTGTCGATCCTCCTGGCCCAGCCGCGACTCGACATCGTCGGGACCACGGCGGCCGAGATCGACCACAAGGCGGGCGCCCAGGCCGGCGACCTCACGACGGCCAGCCCGGCCAGCCAAACCCTCCCGCTGGCCGAGGTGGTCGTCGCGGGCGGGCCGGCGGCACAGGAGCTGTTCGACGGCACGACGCTGCGCGACGGGCTCAACGCGACGGGCTGGAGCGCCCCCGCCACCGGCTCGCCGGAGCTCCCGGCGGGAACCGGGCTACCCCCTGCCGACGTGATGATCGCGTTGCGGGATCTCTGGAAGGGAGTAGCGAGGCGATGAGGACGGGCCGGGTACCCCTGGCAGTGCCGGCCGCGCTGGCGGCGCTGGCCTTGGCGGCCACGGCCGCCGCATGCTCGGGCGGGGGAACGGCGGCTGACCCCGACTTCACGGCCGCGCCCGGTTTCGACCCGGACTGCATCGCCGTGGAGATGGCGGTGTCGCCGGAGAAGCTGACCCTGCTGACCGACCTCGCCGAGACGTTCAACGGGTCCGGGGCCAAGGTCGGCGACCGCTGCGTTTCGGTGCGCGTGACCCGCAAGTCGTCCGGCGCGGCGGCCCAGTTGCTCCAGCAGGGTTGGCCGAACCCGGAGAACAACGGTCCCCAGCCGGTCATCTGGTCCCCGGCGGCCAGCGGGTGGGCAGCCATCGTCAACGAGCGGGTCGGGCGCACCCTGGCTCCGGCCGGCCGGCCCTTCATGCAGACGCCGCTCGTCATCGCCATGCCGGCCCCGATGGCCGAGGCGCTCGGCTACCCGGAGACGCCCATCGGCTTCGCCGACATCGTGGCCCTCGCCAACGACCCGGAGGGTTGGGCCAAGTACGGCCACCCCGAGTGGGGCCAGTTCAAGCTGGGCAAGACCAATCCGAACTTCTCGACCAGCGGGCTCAACTTCACGGTGGCCGAGTACTACGCGGCCACGGGCAAGACGAGTGGCCTGACCGTGGAGGACCTGGCCCGGCCCGAGGTGGCCGACTTCGCCCAGAGCGTGGAGAACGCGGTCGTCCACTACGGCGACATCACCCTCACGTTCCTCAACAACTGGTTCCGGGCCGATGCCCGGGGCACGGCGTTGACGTACACCTCGGCCGTCGCCGTCGAGGAGAAGTCGATCATCGACTACAACTCCGGCAACCCCGACGGAGAGCTGTCACCGGGCGAGACGCCCCGCCCGCCCAAGGTCCCCCTCGTCGCCATCTACCCGCGGGAGGGAACGCTCTACTCGGACAACCCGTTCCTGGTGCTGGACGCCGAATGGGTGACGCCCGAGCAGAAGCAAGGTGCCGCGCTGTTCGAGGAGTTCGTGCAGCAGCCCGAGAACCAGGCCCGGGTCCTGGAGTTCGGCTTCCGGCCCGGGAACACCTCGGTCGCGGTCGGCGCACCGATCGTGGCCGCCAACGGCGTCGATCCCGACCAGCCCCAGAACGTGTTGGACGTGCCCGAGCCCGACGTCCTGGTGAAGGTGCTGGATGCCTGGGAGCAGCAGCGCAAGGCGGCGCAGGTGCTGCTGCTGATCGACGTCTCAGGGTCCATGGGTGACTCGGCCGGAGCGTCGACCGATCTCACCAAGCTGGAGCTGGCCCGCGATGCCGCCATCGCCGCGCTGGACCAGTTCAAGGACGAGGACCTGGTCGGCCTGCGGGTGTTCACGACGGACATCGGCGACGTGGCCGGGGAGACGGCGCTGGACCTGGTGCCGGTGGCGCCGATGGACGAGGGCCAACGCACCCGGCTGCGCAGCGAGATCGAGGCGCTGTTCCCGCAGAACGGGACGCCGCTGTACCAGGCGACCCAGGACGCGACCGACGAGGTCCGCGACAACTACGACCCGGCGCTGATCAACGCCGTCGTCCTGTTGAGCGACGGCGTCAACGACGACGGTGATTCGAGCGACGACGCCGACCAGCTCGACGAGCTGATCCGCTCCCTGCGAGGCGGTGAGGGTGCGAACGCGAGGACCGTGCGGGTGTTCCCGATCGCCTACGGCGAGGACGCCGACACCGCCACCCTGCGCCGCATCGCCGAGGCCTCCAGTGGCGCGCTCTATGTGGCCACCAACCCGGCCACCATCAACGACGT
>DASTFY010000203.1:0-7044 GCA_035719525.1 Acidimicrobiales bacterium | reverse complement strand
GTTCCCGACCACCGCCTCGAGCAGGGAGGTGACCTCGTCCTCGGTCAGGGGCTTGGGCAGGCCGGCGGGCACTCGGGGAGCGGCGACGGCCGCCGCCGGATCCGCCGCCGCTCGACCCTCCTCGGCCAGGAAGCGGTGCAGATTCCGCACCGCGGCGACGGCCCGAGCGACAGAGGCCGGGGCTCGACCGCTCGAGCGCAGGTGACCGACGTAGGCGGTGACGTCGGCCTCGGTGACGGCCGCCAGCGGGACGTCGCGCTGCGCCAGCCACGCCGCGTAGGCGCTGAGGTCCAGGCGGTACGCCCGCAGCGTGTTGCGCGATCTTCCCCGTTCCACGGTCAGCCAGGTCAGGTACTCCTCGACGTCGAGGGGCAGCCCGTCGATGACGGCCTCGGGGCTCACGACATCCCGAGCCGGACGGCGGCGAGCAACAGGCCGATGATCGCGGCGGCGTTGACGATCTCACCCGTCCTCACCTGCCGCAGCGCCTCTTCCAAGGGTACGTGGAGGACAGCCATGTAGGATTCCTCCGGACCGTGGGCCTGGCGTGGCACGGGATGGAGATCGGTTCCCAAGTAGATCACCATGGTGGCGTCGGTCAGGCCGGGCGACGGTAGGTACTCGGTGAGAAAGTCGAGCTGGCCGGCCGCGAATCCGATCTCCTCGGCCAGCTCCCGCCGGGCCGTCTCCTCTGGCCGTTCACCGGCGACGTCCCGCATGCCGGCGGGCAGCTCCACGATGGTGCGGTCGAGGGCAGGGCGGTACTGGTCGACCAGCACGACCGTCGGCCCGTGGCCGGCATCGAAGCGGATCGGCACGACGGCCACCGCACCGGGCGAGCGCACCACGTGGCGCTCGAACCGCTCTCCGTCGGGCGCCTCGAAGTCGGCGGCCACGAGCCGCCACAGGCTCCATTGATGGATCAGCCGCTCGTCGACCCGGCGGAAGCCGACGGACGGGTCGGTCACGCCGCGGACACGCCCTCGCCGTCGAGCGGGATGAGGTGGGGATTGCGTCCCTCGCGCCGCTGCAGGGACGCCGTGACCAGGTCGCGGAAGAGCGGGTGGGGGCGGTCCGGACGGCTCTTGAACTCGGGGTGCGCCTGCGTGCCCACGTAGAACGGGTGGTGCTCGAGCTCCACGAACTCGATCAGCCGCTTGTCGGGGGAAGTCCCCACCAGGAGCAGCCCGGCGGCCTCGAACCGGGTGCGGTACGCGTTGTTGAACTCGTAGCGGTGGCGATGCCGTTCGCTCACCACCGGCTCGCCGTACGCGGCGTAGACCTTCGTTCCCGGCTTCAGCACGGCGTAGTAGGCGCCGAGGCGCATGGTGCCGCCGAGGTCGGTGAGATCGCGCTGGTCGTGCATGATGTCGATCACCGGGTCCGGGCTGGAGGGGTCGAACTCGCTGGAGTTGGCGCCGGGCAGGCCGAGCACGTTCCGGGCGAACTCGATCGTCATGACCTGCAACCCGAGGCACAGCCCGAGACAGGGAATGTCGTTCTCGCGGGCATAGGTGGCGGCGGCGATCTTGCCCTCGATGCCGCGCACGCCGAACCCGCCGGGAATGACGATGCCGTCGAGGATCGACAGCCGACCCGCCGCCAGGAGACCCTCGACGTCCTCGGCCTGGATCCAGTCGATCTCGACCTTCGCACCGTGATGGAAGCCGGCGTGGCGCAGGCTCTCGGCCACGGACAGGTAGGCGTCAGGCAGGGCCACGTACTTGCCGATCAGGCCGATCCGCACCGGGCGTTCGGCCTCCTCGGCCCGCTCCACCACCCCGGACCACGGCGCGAGATCGATGGGGGCGTCGAGGCGCAGCACGTCGCACACCACGTCGTCGAGGCCCTCGTCGTGGAGGATGAGGGGCAGCTCATAGATGTTCCGCGCGTCGGCGGCGTTCACTACCGCCCGCTCCTCCACGTCGCACAGGTTGGAGATCTTGCGCTTGAGCGCGTCGGTGATGGGCTCCGAACTGCGGCACACGATGACGTCGGGCTGGATCCCCCGGCTGCGTAGCTCGGTGACGGAGTGCTGAGTCGGCTTGGTCTTCTGCTCGCCGGAGGGACCGATGAAGGGCACCAGGGTGACGTGCACGTAGCAGACGTTGTCCCGCCCGGCCTCCTTCCGGTACTGCCGGATGGCCTCCAGGAACGGGAGGATCTCGATGTCACCGACGGTGCCGCCCACCTCGGTGATGACGACGTCGACCTCGTCGGTGGCCAGGCGCCGGATGCGACGCTTGATCTCGTCGGTGATGTGGGGGATGACCTGGACGGTGCTGCCGAGGTAGTCGCCGCGACGCTCGGCCGCCAGCACGGCCTGGTAGATCGACCCGGTGGTGGCGTTGGAGCTGCGCGAGAGGTTCTCGTCGATGAAGCGCTCGTAGTGCCCGAGGTCAAGGTCGGTCTCGCCGCCGTCGTCGGTGACGAAGACCTCGCCGTGTTCGAAGGGGTTCATCGTCCCCGGGTCGACGTTGATGTACGGGTCCAGCTTCTGGATCGTGACGCGCAGACCACGCAGCTTCAACAGGCGGCCGAGCGAGGAGGCGGTGATGCCCTTGCCGAGGGAGCTGACGACGCCACCGGTCACAAAGATGTGCTTCGGCCCGCTGTTGAGCACGTCCGGCCTCCCGTCAGACGATCGCATGACGGGACATCAGCCTACCGCGCCCCCGCCCCGCCCCCGCGGATCCCCGCGGCGGCTGACACTTCAGGATTTTGGCGATTCTCGAGCCGCTCACCAACCGGCGACGACCTGGCTGCGGTCGGCGGGGGTGTGGGGGCAGAGGCTCCGCCGGTCGCTCGCGCAACAGAGCGGGTGCCGGCCGCAGGCCGGCTCCACCAGACCTTCGCCGAGCAACCGAAGGTTGCAGGGCGAGGTTCAACGGGGTGGCGCGCCGAGGAGGTCGAGCCAGCGCAGCGGGGCCGTGCGGGCGATCACGCGGCTGAAGCTGACGCGCTCGCTGACCAGGTTGAGGGCGGCCAGCACCACGACGGCCACCCACCACGCGCCGGGGTCGGTCGTGGCCACCAGGCCGAGCGCGCCGCCGGCGCCGAGCACGTTGGCCCCGGTGTCGCCCAACATGCAACGCTCCCGCAGGTCCGGCCACAGCATCCCGGCGCCGGCTCCCGCCACCATCGCCGGTCCGGTCAGCTCCGGGGCGAGGCGCGACGTGACGGCCAGTATGGCGAAGACGATGAGGCTGACCTTGCCGACCCGGCCGGGCGCCCGGTCGAGCAGGTTCCCGAGGTTCGCGGCCAACGCCACGGCGAGCGCGGCGGCGAGCAGGTCGGCCAGCGAGCCCTCCACCCAGACCCGCCCGGCGACGACGGCCACCAACCCTCCGCCGACCAGCTTGAGCAGCCCGGTCGTCAACTCCCCCCGCCGCAGCGCTCCGAGATGGCCGCGGTAGCCGCGCCGCTGCCCGGACCCGGCGAGATCGTCCACCAGGCCGAACAAGCCGAACCCGGCGGAGACGATGACGGCCGACGCGATGGAGCGGCCCACCACACCTGCCTGGTCGTCCCACAGCACGAACAACGCGAACGCCGCGGCGGCCGCCAGCACCGCGAGGACGATCACCAACCCGGTGGCCACGGGCAGGAGCCGGCCCCGGAAGTTCTCGCGCTGGAACACCGGAGCATGGAACAGCTGGCGCGACAGCGGCCAGAGCGCAGCCGCCAACCCGAGGGCGAGGAGGAACCCCGTGAGCGCCCTCACGGGACACCCTCGGTCTCCACGAGCAACCAGGTCACCCAGGGCAGGACGATGCCGAACATCATGGCCGGCACCGCCACCCCCGAGTCGTTGAGGGCGAAGCCGAGCACGCCGACCACCAGGGCCCCGAGCAGGCAGGCCCGCACCCCCGGAACCCGCCGCTGCAGCCGGTGGAGGAACCCTGTGCGCCGCAGCGCCAGAAAGGCCAGGAAGGCCAGGCACACCGGCACCAGCCAGGTCCAGACACTCGAGGTGAGGATCGACACGTTGGCCCGGAGCTTGCGCTCCAGCACGATGCCGGCGTCCCCGTCGGCCAGCCGCTGCACGAACCGGCCGAGGTGGGTGCGGTCATCCTCCGGCCGGGCGAGATCGAGCGCGGCCAGCACACCCAACATGGCGACGGTACCCACCGCCACGGCCAACACCTTTCCCGCGCTGATCCGCCAACCGGCCAGGAGGATCACGACCAGCGCGAAGGCCGGTGCAATGGCCAGCACGCCCCCCACGTCGGCGCCGAAGGCCGGAAAGCCGTCGACGATGAACGTGAGACCGAGCACGCCGACCGCCCAGGCCAGGTAGGCGCGGGGAGTCACGTCGCTGGTTGCGGCTTCTGGCGGCCACGACGGCCGGCGCAACCCGACCGGGCCCGTGGCGACGACGACGGCGCTGGCGGCGATGAGCGCGAACGCCAGGTTCCCCAGGCCCTGGAAGCGTCCGGCCACGATGGGCGAGTACCCGAACGGCGTGCTCAGCTGGAGGCGGCCACCGAGCACCACGTCGAGAACCTGCAGCAGCCAGTTCAGCGCGACCAGGAGGAAGGCGGGGAGGAACCCATGCCACCGGCGGCTGAAGCGGGCGATCAGCGCCAGAACGGCCGCGGCCGCGAAGACCCCCACGACGTAGGGACCCAGGGCGAGGGCGTCGTAGCGGAACAGCCCGGACAGGAACGCCACCGGTGGCGTGGCCAGGATGATCAGGGCGGCGAAGCCGACCGCCGCCAGCACCCCCGATCGACGGCGGGCCAGAGCCCACGCCGCCAGCCCGTAGGTCACGACCTGGAGGACGATGTAGACCACGCTCACCGGGCCGACGGTGCGGTCCCGGAAGCGGGCGATCTCGTCGGCGTCGGCCAGCCGGGAGGCCTCCGACGCGCTGAAGCGCGGGCCACCGGCGGAGGTGATCGGCGTGGCGTTCATGCTCGCCGGCAACTCCAGGCCGAGCGAGTCGAGCACCGTCGCCCCGACATCCGGCAGGGTGACGAAACCGTCCCGCCGGGTGGTCGCGCTGCGGGCGCGCCCGGCTTCCACGTCCCGCCCCGCCATGGCGAACATCGTCAGGCGCCCGAAGCCCCCAGGGGCGGCGGGGCTGACCACGATCACCCGGTCGCGGCTGAGGTCGACCCGCTCGAGGAGCTGGCCCAGCAACCGATCGGCCTCCTCCAAGGGTGCGGCCAGGCCGGCCTCGCGCTCCGGACCTTCTGCGGGCAAGCCGTTCCGGTCGGCGCGCTCCAGGTCGGACATCTCCACGAGGACGACATCCGCTTCCGGCCACGCGGCATCGAACGCACCGAGCACCGCCGACGGATCGGTGCGGCGGCGACCGGGCGCCGAGGGGTCGACGACGGTGAGCTGGCGACCGACCGTGCCCCCGTCGACCCGGCCGGCCTCGTCCATCACCGCCAACGCCGCCTCCCGCTGGCGCTCGTCGATGCCGGCGGGTGGGCCGCCGTCGGCGTTGGCGATCACCGCGGCGGACAGCCCGGCGTCGACCACGGCCTGGCCGAGGGCGCCGGGCACCGCGCCGTAGAGCAGGCGGTCGGCGTCGATCCGTGCCTCCTCGACCGCGAGCGACAGCACCGCCGCATCTCCAGGATCGTCGCCGGTGAGGGCCTGGTAGAGCTCGGCGCCCGTCGCCGGCCCGACGACCTCCACCGCGTCGACGGCGTCCCCGGCCCGGCTCCGATCGACTCGCGCCCGGTTGCCGGCCCCGATGGTGACGTAACCCTCCCCCAGGTCGGTCCGCCGACCGATGGCCCGCACCGACAGCGACGCCACCGCCGACTGTTCGAGCAGGCCCATGAGGTGAGGTGGCTGCTGGTCGGCCACGTCCTGCCACACCACCCGGGGCATGGACACGATCAGCACCTTGCCCGGTGGTGTCTCCTCCGCGGCACCGGCCGTGGCTGGGATCAGGGCGAGCGCGGCGCCGACGGTCGCCAGTGCGCCGGCTGCGGCCCGGGCGCGGGCGCGAAGGCGGGAGGTCATCGCCGGCGGACGAGGCTCCGGTACAGCTCCTCGGTGGCGTCCACCAGGGCGTCGGCGCCCAGCACCCGCTCCACCGCGACGTGCCCGGCCTCGGCCATCTTCGCGGCGGCCGCCGGGTCGGCCAGCAGGCGAGCCACCGCGTCGGCCAGGGCCCTGGCGTCGCCCACCGGGACGATCCGGCCACTCGTGCCTTCCTGGACCATTTCCGGCACCAGCCCGACCGGCGTGGCCACCACCGGCCGGCCCAGCACGAGCGCCTCCGCCAGCACCAGCGGGCCGGATTCCCACACCGAGGGGATGGCCACCACGTCCGCGGCGGCCAGCTCGTCGGGGGCGTTGTCGCTGGGGCCGACGAGAGCCACGGTGGACTCGAGTCGCTTGGCCTGGATGAGCTCGTTCAGCTCACGGGCCAGCGGGCCTTCGCCGACGACGACCACCCGCAGCGGCACGCGTTGCTCCACCAGCAGGCCGGCGGCCTCGATGAGCGTCGGCAGTCCCTTCTGCGGATGGAGCCGGGCGACGCAGACCACGAGCGCCTGGCCTTCGCCGACGCCGAGCCCGGCCCGAACCGCTTCGCGAGAGCGACGGGCCTCAGGTCTTGGGCCAAGAGGTCGGATCACCCGCACTGGACGCGAGGTGTGCTGCGCCACGTATCCGCCGATCTCCGGCGACACCGCCACGAGGGCATCGGCGCCCTTGAAGACGCGTCGTTCCAGCACCCGCATGAGCCGAGCCGCCCGGCCGCTGGTCTCGTCGAGGATCAGGTTGTGCACGGTCACCACGACCGGCGGGCCGTGGCGCCGGAAGCGCCCGCTCACGACGGCCAGCCAGCCGGCCTTGAGCCCGTGGGCGTGCACGACGTCGGCGCCCGCCTGTCCCCGCCGGAGCCGCCCGAGCGCCTTCGTCAGCCCGATCGGCTGGAGGCTGGACGGTATGGGGACCGTCACGTCGACGGGACGGATGCCGTCGAGCACCCCCTCGGGCCCGGCAGTCACCACCCGCCACCCTCGCGCCTCGAGCGCGGCGGCCAGTGCCCCGACGTGACGGCGGATCCCGCCC
>DASTFY010000202.1:0-12527 GCA_035719525.1 Acidimicrobiales bacterium | reverse complement strand
GAGGCCGCCAAGGCGGACGGCCGTTGGGACGCGGCGTACGAGCCACAGCGCACGGCCGCGGTGCCGCCCGACCTCGCGGCCGCGCTGGCCGGCAACGCCCGCGCCAACGCCGCGTTCGAGCGTCTCGGCCGATCCGATCGGTACGCAGTGATCCTGCCGTTGCTCAAGGCACGCACGCCGGAAGCGCGGGAGAAGATCCTGGCCGGGGCGGTCGCGCGGCTGGCGGCTCAAGGTTAGAGCCGCGTAACCGGACGAGCCGGCTCGTCATTGCAGCCGGCGGAGCGCCTCCGGCCAGGACGGGACGCCGTCTGCGCCCTGGATCGTCCACCGCACGAACTTCGTCGCGTCCATTTCGGCGATGAGTGCGGTCATGAGCCCGTCGTGCGGTGGCGCGTGTTCGAACGCGTCGAGCGCGGCTTGGTCACGCCAGACCGACAGGGTGGCGTAACGCTTGCGGAGCGGCTGCGCGAGCATCGAGAACCCGACAACGCCTTCCGTGCCGATCAGCTGCCGGCGGACCGCGGCTGACCCGCGGAACAACTTCCACGTCGACCTGACGCTCTTGGGTGGGATGCTGGACGCCAGCACGAGGTACTCGTGACCTGGTTCGAGGGCCCCGAGGGACTTCCACGGAGACTTCATCCGCTGACCGACTCTCCTCGTTGGGCGGAAGGGCGGGTTCGCCGCGCGGAGCGCGAACCCGTGAACGGCGGGATGTTCGCTACGTCGCGGACTGCCACAGCCCCATGAGGTTGCCTTCGCTGTCCTTGAAGTAGGCCGCGAAGCCCATGTCGCCGACTGTGAGCTTCTCGCCGACAGCGCTGCCACCGTGCTTCTCGATGGCCACCACCGTGGCGTCGATGTCGTCCACCTGCAGTGTGATGACCGGCGTGTCGACAGGAGCCTGGCGCTGCATCATGCCGCCACCGATGTAGCCGGCTTCACTCGGCATGCCCTCGGCGCTCACCGGGCCGGTGGAGACGATGGTGTAGTTCAGCTCGGGCATGGCGTTGATCTGCCAATCGAACACGTCGCGGTAGAAGCTCCTGGCACGATCGGCGTCGTCGAACGGGACCTCGAAGTGCACGACTCGAGCGCTCATTGTCATCTCCTCTTTCGATGTCACCGCCACGGCCGATGATAGGAGATTGCCCGCGGCCGCGGATCGGGGAGTACGGGCCGAGGACGGATTTCAGAGCACCAGGGTCGTCCCGCCGTCGACCACCAGCACGTGGCCGGTCGTGTAGCGGTTGCGGATCAAGCTGATGACCGCCCCGGCGCAGTCGTCCGGAGTGGCCGAGCGGTGCAATGGTGCCACCGCGCCGATGGCCGCGTGCTGGGCCGCCCAGCCGGCCGTCCACGGCGTGGCGACGAGTCCCGGCGCCACCGCGTTGACGCGGACCGGGCTGCAGGACTTGGCGAGGAGCACCGTGAGGTGGTTCAGCGCCGCCTTGGACATGGCGTAGGCGATGGACGAGCCGACCGGGCGCAACCCGGCGATCGAGGTGATCGTCACCACGTTGGCGTCTGGTGACCGGCGGAGGTGGGGCATGGCCGCCTTCGTGAGCCACCACGTGCCGAAGACGTTGACATCGAACGTACGGCGGAAGATCTCGTCGGTGAGCGCGTCGAGGTCGGCGTGAGGGACGACGCTCGTCCACCCCGCGTTGTTGACGAGGATGTCGAGGCGTCCGAACCGGTCGAGGGTGCGGTCGACCAGGGCCTGCACCTGTGCCTGATCGCTGATGTCAGCCTGCACGTAGAGCGATTCCGTAGCGAGCGCGTCGGCCACGGCCCGGCCGGCCTCCACCGACGACGCCGAGTTCACGATCACGCGGGCTCCGAGGCCGGAGAGCCGATGGGCAATCGCCTCGCCGATGCCGCTGGAGGATCCGGTCACGATCGCCACCTGGCCGTCGAGCTCGTCTGTGGCCATTCACCCCTCCCCTGGTGGAGCCGCAGCGTAGGTCGCTCGCTCCGGGACGTTCAGAACAGGCGAGACGACGCCAGGTCGGCACGGGCCCGCAGGGCGCGCAGCTTGGCCCATACGGCGGGAGGGCACCCCGCGGTCCGGGAACCACTGTGGGCCGCGCTCCGTACTACCCGCCTATAGCCCGCTCACCAACTGGGAGGAACCCATGACCGTCATCGACAGTTGCGACATCGACGCCCACGCCGCCTGGCAGCAGCGGCGCGTCGGACCCGCCTACATGCGTGGCATGCCCACGTGGGTCTGGCAGTCCGCTCTGCGCGGCAGCCGGAATCGCCGCCAGGGTGAGACACTGGTCACCTAGCCGCTTCACCGTTCATGGCCGATCTCAACGCGCCAGTTGCCACGAGATCGGCCACGAACGGAACTCGTCGAGCGGGGACGGGCAACGGCAGGAAAGCAATGCTTTTAGGGGACGAACTCCGACACTTCACCGTCGCGTGCCACGAGGATCAGGTGCACCATCTCGGGCGGGAAGAGGCCGTGCTCGACGACCCCTGGGGTGGCCGCCAGCCGCGCCGCCAGCTCGGCTGGATCGTCCACAGCTCCGTCGTAGTCCGCGATCACGCCGCCGTCAGGGCTCTTCGGCACGGCACGAAGTTTCACTGGTTGTAGCCGGAGCAGCGTGGCGACCAGCCCGAACTCCATCAGCTCCAACGGGATGGGCGGGTGGATGGCGTCGACGGGTTTGGTCGAATCGGCGATCACGATGAACCGGTCGGTGGCCGCCGCGACGACCTTCTCTCGGGTGTGCGCCCCTCCCCCGCCCTTCACCAGCCAGCCGTCGGGGGCGATCTGGTCGGCACCGTCGATGGCCAGGTCGAGGTGATCGATGGTAGCGAAGGGCTCGACGTGCAGGCCGTGCCGGCGGGCTGCGTCTTCGGTGCGGGGGGACGTGGCGACGCAGGCCACCGAGAGCCGCCTGTCGGCTATGGCCGGCAGGAGGTGAGCGACCGTGGAGCCCGAACCGAGGCCGATGGTCATCCCGTCCTCGATGATCCGCGCCGCCGCCACCGCTGCTGCTCGCTTCTCGCTCTCGAGGTCCATGGCCAGCAGTCTTGCGGTCAGGGAGCGGCGTCGCCGGAACCTTCGTGACGCTCGGCGACCGCCCGCGCCTCAGCCGCGACCGCATCGCGCAGCTCGGCCGGGCGCAGCACCTCGACGTCACGGCCGAGCGCGAGGACGTCGAGAACCGCGGCGTCCACCGAGTCGATCGGCCACGACGCCTCGACCCAATCGTGCGCCGCCGCCGGCCGGCGACTCAAGAGGCGCACACCCACGGGACGGTTGGTCAGCGTGACCAGCCGCACCCCACCGGGCGAGAGCCTGGCGCGAGCGCGGACGATCCGCGTCGGGCGGCGAAGGGTCGACGTGGCGCGGCGCGGCACCGGAAGGTCGCGGCCGTACCTCCCGAGCAGCTCGTAGCCGCCCTGCGCGCCCCGGGCCGCGAATACGGGCACGCCCGCTCCGCTCAGGGCTTCGATGTCGCGCATGATCGTGCGCTCGGACACCTCCAACTCCCGCGCCAGCTCACCAGCGGTCAGCTTCCCGCGGTCCTGCAACAGCATCAGCAGAGCGACCAGCCGTCCCGCGCGCACCCACTCACGGTAGCCATACCTGACAAGAGATGGCAGGATTGGCTAGGCATGCTGCTCCCATGGCTTCCGACGTGGAGGGCGCTGGGACGGCCGACGCGCCCTGGATCCTGACCACCCCACCAGGCACTTCGGAGTTCGAGGCCTGGCGTGACGAAGCCTCGGACCCGCCGGCGCTCGTCGTCCAGGTCGGCTCGACCCAGCTCCGCTACCACCTTCGCTGCCTCGACGACCTGCACACCATGCTGAAGGCCCACGGAGACTGGATGCCGCTCGGCAACGCCGACGAGCAGAAGGAGGCCAAGGACGGCACGGTCGAGGCGTGGGCGAGGGCTGAGGACAACCCGGTCGGCGGTTGGTACGGCCTGAAGAAGGGCCTGCGGGGCCGGTTCGGGAGCTATGTCCCGCCGGTGATGGAGGTGCTGGGCCTGGCCGAGGTCGAACACGCACCGCGCAACAACCGCATGCGCGCAATCTGATTTCGCACTCGCAAGCGGAGCTTGCTCGGCGAGTTCGCTTCGGTGCCGGCCATTCGACCGGCGCTCCGCTGGCGGGCGAGCGACCGGCTCAGCCGGATCGCTCGCCGGTGGGGGCTCCGGCGGAGCCTCTGCCCCCACACCCCCGCCAACCGCCCCGCCAGACTCACCGAGGCGAGAGGCTGTCGTCTGCAGAGCGGACACGGAGGGTCAGCAGCTCGAAAGGGCGAAGGTCGACGAACACCTCGCCGCCCTCGACGGTCACCGCCTCGTGGGCGTCCTCTAACAGTGAGCACCGCCATGCGGCCTGCGCCGGCCGGGCGAAACGTAGCCGCACGCTCGTGCGGTCGCCGGCGGCCTCATGAACACGAACGACGAGGTCGCCCGAACCGTCGTCGGCGCCCTTGACGGCGTCGACGTCCACGCCGGCGGCATCGAGACCGACCACGGCGAGGCCCTCCCCGCGGCTCTGTCCCCGGCTCACCACCCGCACCGGCCGGTTGAGCGCCTCGGCCTCGGCCAGGACCTCGTGGAGCCCGGGCCCGTGGGCGAGGAGCGAAAGGGTCACCACGTGAGAGCCGTGGTCGGCGGTCGGGTCCGGGTACTTGGCGGCCCGCAGTAGCGAGACCCGCACGGCGTCACCCTGGACCGCGTGGCCGTAACGCCCGTCGTTCAGCACCGCGACCCCGAAGGACGGCTCGGCGAGGTCCACATACCGATGGGCGCAGACCTCGAACTTGGCCGCGTCCCATGACGAGCTGGCGTGGGTCGGTCGGCGCACGTGGCCGAGCTGGATGTCACAGGTGGCGTGATCGGTGTGGACGGCCAGCGGGAAGGCCATCGAGAGCAGGTGCTCGTCGTGGCGCCAGTCCACCTCGACCATGATGTCGAGGCGGGCCGACTCGGCGGCCAGCCCGTAGGTGACGACGAACGTCGACGGACCGTCGAACCGGGATACTCGCACCGCGCCGAGCAATGGTCCGCGGTCGATCATCTCGATGGCCGGGGGGCCGGTGATCGGGCGGGCCAGGCGTCGGGTCCAGCTCTCGAGATCCCAGGCGTCGAACTCGGTCGGGTGGTCAGGGGCCAGCTCGAGCTCCACCCGCCGCCCGACGGTCAGCAGCTCACGCTCGTGGTCCAGGGAGCGGACCGAGGTCAACGCGCCGTCGTCGTCCCACTCCACGGACAGGTGGCGGTTGCCCAACGAGCGCTCGGTGACGGTCACCGCGTCAGCCGTCCCGACCGCCACTGCCGTGGTGACGCTGAAGGCCGGGACCTCGGCCACGAACGCGGTCGAACCGCCGGCCAGGGGCTGGCTGGGACCGCCACCCACCGGCGCGTCCGCGCCCACCACCACCTCTCTCCGGGCGCGACTGCGGGCCGAGGCGACCGCCAGCGAGGCGGGCGCCAGCCGCCCGAGCGCCTCCGTGACCAGCTCCTCCAGCCGGGCGGCGATCCGAACGTGCTCGGCCCCGGCGTCGGCGTGGACCCAGGCGATCGAGGAACCGGGGAGGATGTCGTGGAACTGCTGCACCAGCGCGCCCTTCCACAGCCCGTCCAGCTCGGCCGCCACGGTCCCCGGCCACCCCAGGGCCGCCCACCAGAGCTCGGCCTCGAAGAACAGCGCTTCGCAGCGGCGGTTCCCGACCTTGGTCGCCATCTGGCTGGTGAGCGTCCCGCGGTGCATCTCGAAGTAGAGCTCGCCCCGCCAGACGGGCACGGGTGCGCCGCCGGCCGCCTCTCCTTCGACGTGGGCGAAGAACTCGTCGACCGTCCCCAGCTCCAGCCGGGCAACGCCATCGAGATCGGCCATGCGCCGAGCGCGCTCCACCATCTCCCGCGTCGGCCCGCCACCCCCGTCGCCGTAGCCAAAGGGCGTCAGCGACCAGTCGCTCCACCCGTGATCGTGGAAGTTGCGCTCGATGCCGATCTGCTCGGCGGGATCGACCATCGCGTTGTATGTCTCGACCGGCGGGAAGTGGGTGAGGACCCGGGTGCCGTCGATCCCCTCCCACCAAAACGTGCTGTGGGGAAACCGGTTCTCCTTGTTCCAGGACAGCTTCTGGGTCACGAACCGTCCGCAGCCCGCGGCGGCGAACACCTGGGGCAGCGAGGCCGGGTAGCCGAACACGTCGGGGATCCAGACCTCGGTGCAGCGAAGCCCGAAGTGCTGTTCGAAGAAGCGTTGGCCGTGCACGAGTTGGCGGACGATGGACTCGCCGCTCGGCAGGTTCATGTCCGCCTCGACCCACATGCCGCCGACGGGGAGCCACTGCCCTGCCGCCGCCTTCTCCTGGATGCGGGCGAAGAGTGCCGGGTGGCGGTCGCGCATCCACTCGTACTGGACGGCCTGCGAGCAGGCGAAGCGGTAGTCGGGGTAGTCGTCCATGAGGCGGACCGCGGAGGAGAACGTGCGAGCGCACTTGCGCACGGTCTCTCGTATCGGCCAGAGCCATGCGGTGTCGATGTGGGCGTGGCCGACTCCCACCGTGCGATGCGCGCTGCTCCGCGCCCGTACCGCCAAGGCGGGCACGAGCACGTCGCGAGCGGCCTGGGCCGTCGAGGCGACCTCACCGAGGTCGAGGACGTCGAAGGCGCGCTCGAGCGTGCGCAGCAACCGCTGACGGCGCGGGTCGCTCTGGGGCAGCGCGAGCATCGTTCCGGCCAGCACCTCCACGTCGCACACCAGCCCGAGCACCGTGTGGTCGAGCACCGCCAGCTCCGCCTGGGTGAGCCGGTAGAGGGGCTGATCGGGGGCGGTGGCCAGCGCGCCCATGGGTGAGGGCAGGAAGGTGGGGAACGACGGGTTGGCCGCCGCCTCCACCATCAGCTCGACCGCCTCGCCGGCCTTGGCCTCCGGTAGCGGCACCGCCGTCCGGCGGGGATGGACGCCCTGCAGCGGGCCTTCGGCGGTCCAGATCAGCCCCTCGGCCTGGAAGCCCGGATCCGCCCATCGGAAGCCGAGGTCGATGAGGGCCTCGACCGGGCGGCCCACCCACGCCGCGGGGACCACGGCGAAAAGGCGGAACCAGGTGGTTCCCCACGGCCGCCCCCATGAGCCACCCAGGGCGAAGGGCTCGTAGCGCGCCGCTGCCGCTTCGGCGTACGTCACGGGCTCACCGGGCACCGACCACGCCTCGATCACGAACGGGTGCCGTTCGGCATGGATCGCGGGGCGCAGGCGCTGGTTCAGCTCGCGGCGAATGCGCTCCTCGACCAGCCGACGGTTGTCGTGCATCGACCCATTCTCGCGGGAGCCCGGTCGTTTCACCGGTCCGTGCGGCAAGCGGCTCGGCGCCTACCGTGAGCCGGTGACGCGACGAGCGCTGCGAGACGAGCCGACGTTCGTGCGCTGGGCCACGGCGGAGGGCGTTTCCATGGTCGGGAGCGCGGTCACCATGGTCGTGCTCCCGCTCGTGGTGTTCGAAGCCACGGGCTCCGTCACCCTGACGGGCGGCCTGTTCGCCGTACGGGTCGTCCCTTACCTGCTCTTCGGGGTGATCGCGGGGCCGGTGGCCGACCGGGGCAACCGGCGCCTGCTGATCATCGGTGGCAACGTGGCCGAGGGCGTGCTCGTCGCCACCATCCCCCTCGCGCACGCGCTGGGCGTCCTCACGGTGGCGCAGGTCTATGTGGTCGGTCTGCTCTCGGCCACGGCGTTCGTCTTCTCGGACGCGGCCGTCTTCGGCGCCGTACCTGCCCTCGTCGGGCCCGAGCGGCTCTCGGCGGCCAACGGCTTCCTGTCGGCCCTCGCGTCGGCCGCGGACGTCCTCGGCCCGGTGGTGGGTGGCGTCCTCGTCGCCACCATGGGGCCGGCCAACGCCGTCTGGGTCGACGCCGCCAGCTTCCTCGCCGCCGCGGCCATCCAGTCGACCATCCGGAGCAGCTTCCGACCCGCCGCCGCCCCCGCTCTGCCGGGACTGTCGATCCGCGCCCAGGTGGCTCGGGCACTGCGCTTCGTGCGCGCCCAGCACACGGTGGCCACCCTGATCGGGACCGGCTTCGGCAACTCATTCGCGTTCGGCGCTGTCCTCGGCCTGGTGGTGCCGTACGCCGTCACCGAGCTCGGTCTCGCCGGCGAGGACGCGCGCATCGGGTTGCTCTACGGCGCGACCGGCATGGGAGCGCTGATGGCCGGCGTGTTCTTCGCTCGCCTCTTCCGCACCGAACGGGTGCGCTGGCTGACCCCGTCCACCCTTGCCTTCTCCGGAGCGATGGCGGCCTGTCTGGCGGGAAACTCACGCTGGCAGGCGGCCGCGCTCCTGCTCGGGCTGTTCTCGTGCTCGATCGCCACCACGATCACCGTGGGCATCACGTATCGCCAGCTGGCGGCGCCCGACGACCTGCGCTCCAGCGTGAACGTGCTCGGTCGCATGATCTCCTGGGGCGGCCAGCCGTTCGGGGCCGCTTGTGGAGCCCTCGTGGCCGGCGCGACCACCGTCCCGGTGGCCTACGTGGGCGCCGCGGTGGTGATGGCGGTGACCGGGCTCGTGGCCGCCATCCTGTTGAACCGGGGCGGCCGCTCGACTGCTCTGGCGACGCCGATGGCCGGCGATCCGACGTGAACGACCGGCGAGCAGGAGTTCACCGAGTACTACAGCTCCTGAGGGGAACAAGAATTGGGCGCCGACGGTTGCAGTAGTTGCGCCCGCAAATGTTGATCGGAGAAACAATGCCCGCCGTTACCGCCGACACGCTCACCCTGCCCCGCATCCCAGGGTCCGCGGTGGGCGCCATCGACCGGCCGGTCCGGTCGGTCACGACCGCGCCGCAGGGCTTCGAAGGAGAAGGCTTCCCAGTGCACCGGGCCTTCGCCGGGGTCGACCTGGTTGACCTCGACCCGTTCATCCACATGGACCAGATGGGCGAGGTCGACTACGCGCCGGGCGAGCCACGCGGCACCGACTGGCACCCCCACCGAGGCTTCGAGACCGTCACCTACATGATCGACGGAACCTTCCAGCACCAGGACTCCCACGGCGGCGGCGGCGTCATCAGCGACGGGGCGACCCAGTGGATGACCGCAGGCGGAGGGATCCTGCACATCGAGACCCCTCCCGAGGCGCTCGTCCTCAGCGGTGGCTTGTTCCACGGCATCCAGCTGTGGGTCAACCTGCCGGCCAAGGACAAGATGGCCGCTCCTCGCTACCAGAGCCTGGAGGGCGACCAGGTCACCCTGCTGTCGTCGATCGACGGCGGGGCACTGGTGCGACTGATCGCCGGCGATCTAGCCGGGCATCACGGACCGGGATCCACGCACACGCCGATCTCGGTAGCCCACGTGACGGTCGCGCCGGGCGCCCGTCTGGTCCTCCCGTGGCCCGCGGAGTTCAACGCCTTGGTGTACGTCCTCGCGGGATCGGGATCAGCCGGTAGCGATCGGCGACCCGTGCAGGCCGGCCAGCTGGTGGTCTTCGGCGCCGGCGACTCGCTCACGCTCGACGGCCACCCGTCCGGCTCGCTCGACGTGCTGCTGCTTGGCGGCCGCCCCATCCGTGAACCGGTGGCGGCCTACGGTCCGTTCGTGATGAACACCCGGGCCGAGCTGGTTCAAGCCGTCGAGGACTTCCAGGCCGGACGGCTCGGCAGCGTGCCCGCCGACGGCCTCCGCCCCTACCGCCCGCGCTGAGCGACCGGCGCCCTCACCCCGCGGCCAGTGCGGGCCGGACGAGGCCGACCTCGGTCGCCTGCTCGAAGGCGTGGCCCAACTGCAGGACGCCGATGTCGTCGAAGCGGCGACCGACGATCTGGAGCCCGACTGGGAGCCCGTCGCTCGTGAACCCGGCGGGAACGCTCAGCGCCGGTTGAAAGGTCACCGAGTACCAGTACGCGGACCGCATCCAGTCGAGATAGGTCTCCATCGGCACGCCGTCGACGTGTCGTGGCCACCTGACCTCGACCGGGAAGGGCGGCACTTGGCTGACGGCTCCGACCACGACGTCGAAGCGCTCGTGGAACTGCCGCATCCGGTCGAGGATCACCGCGTGCTCGGCCATGGCGGCGGCGACGTCATGGCCGCTCAGCGTTTCGCCCGACTCGATCTGCTCCACCGCCTCGGGCTTCATCTGGTGCCGGTGCTCCGCCAGTAGTGGGCCGAGGCGGTTCCAGCTCGTCCAGGACCGGATCGTCCTGAACACCTCGTCGGCGCCGCCGAGATCGGGCTCGGCGTCGTCGACCACGCAGCCCAGCGTCTCGAACGTCGTCCGCTGGGCGTCGACCACGGCCCTGACCTGCCCGTCGAGCGGCAGCGCGCCCGGCACCGGGCACCAGGCCACCCGCAGCCCGGCGACATCCCGGTCCAGGGGGCGCGCGAACGCGGCCGGGTCGGACGGATAGGAGCCGGGGTCGCGCGGATCGGCACCCGCCACCACACTCAGGCCGAAGGCCACGTCGCCGACCGAGCGGGCCAGCACCCCCTTCACGACATAGCCGATCAGCGGAAGGAGCGACGGGGCCGCGGGCACCAGACCGACCGTGGGTCGTAGCGCCACGACGTTGTTGAAGCTGGCCGGGTTGCGGAGCGAGCCGCCGTAGTCGCTGCCGTCGGCGATAGGCAGCATGCCCGCCGCCAGCGCCGCGGCGGCGCCGCCACTGGACCCTCCCGCGCTCCTGGCGGTGTCGTACGGGTTACGGGTGGGGCCGTACACCTTGTTGTAGGTGTGGGAGCCCATGCCGAACTCGGGGACGTTCGACTTGCCGATCGGCACCACCCCCGCCCGGCGGAGGCGCTCCACCAGCACGGAGTCGGCCTCGGGCAGGAACCCGGCGAAGATCGGTGACCCCTGCGTGTAGGGAAACCCCACCGCCGGCTCGGTGTCCTTGAACGCGATGGGCAGGCCGTGCATCGGACCGACAGCCTCGCCACGGGCGAGGCGAGCGTCCGCGGCGCCGGCTGCGGCCAGCGCCGCATCATCGTCGAGCAGCGCGACGAGGGCGTTGAGCTGGGGGTTCAGCCGGCGGATCTGCCCGAGGTGGGCCGCCATCACCTCCCGCGCCGATGCCTGCCCGGTCCGGATGAGCCGGGCCAGGTCCCCCGCGCCGGCGAAGCAGAGACCGGACGCCGTCACGTCCGCTCAGCCGCGCCGGAGCGACCGGAGGAGGCCCGGCCGGTCGCGGATGACCTCCACGTCGATGACGTCGATGGCGTCGACGAGGCGGAGCAACTCCGCGTCGGAGAGGTCGGCCACCGCGGACAATCGGGCCCGCGCCCGCCGGCGGCGCGCCTGCTCGGCGTCGGGCCGGAACGCATCCAGCACCCAGCGGCGGGCAGCGGCGGAGATGAGGGCCCGGCGGGCCTGTCCCAGGTCCAAGCGGCGGCCCGGCTTGGTGTACAGCGCCAGAGCGGCCAATTCGATCGCGTCACGGGATGGGCGGTGGCCGCGCTCGCGGACTCGGGTGGCCAGGAAGGCCGCCATGATCTGGAGCTCGCTGATGCCGAGCTTGGTCATCTCGCTCATGCGGGCGGCCGCCATCGTCGCCGTGACGCCCCACAGCGCCATCCGGCCGGCCCCGGAGAAGCGCGCCACCCTCGCCGTCCTCTGCGCGCTGCGCATCAGCCGCACGATGATCGGACGCAGGGAGGCGGCGAGCGCGACCCAAGCACCGACGTTGGCGCCCGCTTTGTCCCGCGCCGCGATCATCGTGAGCATGTCCTCACCCTGATCGATCGAGTGCACGTCCAGATTGCGCTCGAACACCTGGTCGAATGCCCGATCGAGAGGGCTGGTGACGGCGGCCGCCAGCCTCTCGACGAGCGGCCGCAGGCTGGGCCGTCTCCGTTGCTGGCCGTCACTGGCGGAAGGCGGCGGCAGATCAAGATCGGACACGACCTCAGTGTTACCCGATGCGCGGCATGGCCACTCGCATCGCTCCAAGTGCGATGCTGGAACCATGGCCTGGTTGGTCACGGACGGACGGGTGCTCGCCTCGGCCGAGGTGGTGAACGGACGGCGCGATCGTGCTCGGGGGCTGATCGGGCGGGACGGGCACGAGGGAGCGCTGGTGCTGGCGCCGTGCCGCTGGATACACACCGTGGGCATGCGCTTCCCGCTCGATGTCGCCTACGTCGACGCCGAGGGCATCGTGCTGAGGACGGTGCGCATGGGTAGGAACCGGATGGGCCTGCCCACCCCGAGGGCTCGGATGGTGATCGAGGCCGAGGCGGGGGCGTTCGCCCGCTGGGGCCTGCACGTCGGAGACCTGGTCGAGCTGCGGTCGTGACCGGCGGGCGGCACGGAAGCGGGGCCGGGCGCCTGGTCCTGGTGGCGACGCCGATCGGGAACCTGGCCGACCTGTCGCCGCGGGCGGTCGAAGCGCTGGCGGAAGCCGACGTGATCGTGTGCGAGGACACGCGCCGCACCGGGCGGCTCCTGGAGAATGCGGGCGTCGTCCGGCACCGCCTGGTCGTCGCCAACGAGCACAGCGAGGCCGCGGCGGCAGCCCAGGTGGCGCGCCTCTTGACCGAAG
>DASTFY010000201.1:0-2614 GCA_035719525.1 Acidimicrobiales bacterium | reverse complement strand
TGTGCTCTTCCTCCTCGCCGGTGCGAATGCGGACCAGCTCACCATGCCGTCCGCGGGCGCTCCTAGGGGTGACGTCGGTCCCGTCGATCGCGGACTCCCACGGGAACCGGGCGCCATGCAGACCTTCCGCCGCCGCAGCAGCCCGGGCGGCCGGCAGTCGTCGCATGCGGTACTCCAGCATCGCTCGGGCCGCGTTCGGCCGGATGGCGGCCAGCGCGGGCAGCACGAACACGTCGGCGTCCCAGAACACGTGACCGCCGTAGGCGGGTCCGGTGAGTCCGCGGGCGCCCACCGCGCCCTCGCCCTCATCAGGGGCCGCGCCCAGCAGGTGGAACGTCGCGAACCTGGCGGCGAGCGCGTCCTCGGCGTCGCCTTCGATGTTGACGTCGGCGTCGGCCCACCGGCGGGCCCACGCCTCCCGGTGGTCGGCCAACAGCCGCTCGAAGCCCACCTGTTCGAGACGGCTCAGCGCGGCGGCGGCTTGCTGCCAGTCGGGGGGCCGGGACCCGTCCGCAACCCAGGCGGCCAACCGCTCGACCACACGGCGGGCGGACTTGACGGACTCACGATCGCGGGCCGCGACCGTGATCCCGCCGCCGCCCGGATCCGCGGTCCGGGCCAGGTGGACCTTCCCCCGGTGCTTGCGCTCCATGGCAGTGCCGCCGCCCGGTGCCGCGAACGTCTCACCGAGCTCCAGGTGGGATGGCGATCCCTCGGCCCGCAAGCCCAACGCCTCAGGATGGGCAGCCGACACGAACCGCAGCGTGCGCAGCCGCGACGCGTCGTCACCGGTTCGCACGAGGACGCTGGTCCGCAGGTCGAGTTGTCGCTCGTCACCGCGGCCCGCCCGCACGGTCAGGTTCGTCCAGCCTGGACCGGCCAGCAGCCCATCGGGCGGACCGCTCGCAAAGATGCCGTTGACGGCGAACAGCGGCATCGTGCCCGGGCCGTCCTCTTCGCGCGCGCCCCTGACGCCAGCCCACCCGTTGGCGAGCGTGCCCATCGCCTCCGCGGCGCGCTCCATCGCAGCCGCCTCCGGGAGGGCGATGACCCAGGCGCGGTCTTCGTCGATGCTCGGCACCCGGCGGTCCCGGCGGCGCGCCAGTTGGACGTCGAGGAGCCCGACGAGCCGCGCGGGGCCGCCGGCGGCACGGACCACACCGGGGGGGACCCGACCGGGCTCGACCCCGACTGACACCGCGGTTGCCCGTCCCAGTTCGGGTACCAGGAGGAGGGCATCGCTGCCGCGGACCCCGCCGAGCAGGCCGAACTCGTCCCCGACGACCAGGACCAGCCGTCCGGTGATGCCGCGCTCGGCCAGCCACCGCGCGGCCCAGCGGGCCGAGTCCGACTTGTCGGTGAGTCCGATCTCGACGTGCTTGCCGTCTGTGGTGATACGCGGGTCGTCCAGCCCGGCCTCGTGGGCAGCCTCCGTCGCCAGAGCGACAACCTCCGGGAGACCGGCGACGCCGGCCGCTTGCAGCCGATCGATGATGGCCTCGAGGAGCTCGCCGATCTTTGCCTTGGGGGGTTCGGCCCACGCCGGTTCCGGGATGAGGTCGATCTTGCGGCGGTTCAGCCGCTGGGACACGACCTGGGCGGCCATGCCTCGAGCCTCGAGTCGCTCGACGACCAGCCGGGCCGCGCGGTCCAGCGCCGCGTCCTCGACGGCGGTCGACCCACGCCGCCACTCCAGAGCGGGTCCGTCCCCGCGAACCTCGAACACCTCCGAGCCGCGGTTGACGCACAGATGGAGCCGGCCCGGTCCAGCGGGCCGAGCCCCAAGCTGCCCGTCGATGTTGCCGACGTGGGTACCGCTGACCACGAACACGTGCACTCCCGCCGCGCAAAGCGCCTCCACTCGCGCCCGCACGTCGGTGGCAGCGGACCGTCGGTCCGGCACCGCGGTGCCGTCCCAGTCGATCACGATCGCCTCGAACGTCCGCTCGGCGAGCGCGTCCTGCCCACCGCTACGCATCGCGCCATGGGCACAGGGAGGTGTTCGCACTGGTGGCTCGTCGCTCGACGGTAGTGATCGCGGGCTTCACGCGGACGGGATGGGAGTGTGGACGAGGTGGTCAGCGAACCAGTCGCGGGCCAGCTCGGCGACCATCTGCAGGGTCCCCGGCTCTTCGAACAGGTGCGTCGCACCCGGCACCACCGCCAGCCGGTTCTCGCAGCGCAGCTGTGCCTGGGCTAGACGGTTGAGGTCCAACACGACATCGTCGTGGCCGCCGACGATGAGCAGGGTGGGTGCCGCCACCGCTGCGAGGCGGGGCCCGGCCAGATCGGGTCGGCCACCGCGGGACACCACTGCAGCGATGTCCGCCTCCGGGTCGGCCGCCGCCGACAGCGCGGCCGCGGCGCCGGTGCTCGCGCCGAAGTAGCCGACCGGCAAGCCGGCCGTGTCGGGTTGAGTCGCCAGCCACTGCGTGACGTCGACCAGACGCCGGGCGAGCAGCCCGATGTCGAACACGTTGGCCCGATCGAGCTCCTCTCGTGGGGTGAGCAGATCGAACAGCAGCGTGGCCAGGCCGGCCGCGTTGAGGACGGCCGCGACGTTGCGGTTGCGGGGGCTGTGCCGGCTACTGCCGCTGCCGTGGGCGAAGACCAC
>DASTFY010000200.1:0-4990 GCA_035719525.1 Acidimicrobiales bacterium | reverse complement strand
TGCGCCGGCTGGCCCGGGCCGGCGTGGCGACGGTGGTCGTGGCCCGCCGTCGGCGACGGCTGAGTGACCTCGCCGCCGAGCTGGCGGCAGCCCCAGGGGAGGTCGAGGTGTTGGCCGCCGACCTGGCGACTTCGCGCGGTGTGGCAAGGGTCGAGGAGCGGCTGACCGACCCGGACCGGCCCATCGACCTCCTGGTCAACAACGCCGGCTTCGGGACCTCGGGTCGGGTGGCCGAGATCGAGCCCGCACGCCTGCGCGACGAGATCGGTGTCAACGTGATGGCGCTGACCGCGCTCACCCGCGCCGCGCTGCCGTCCATGATCGAGCGGCAGAGGGGCTGGATCCTCAACGTGAGCAGCGTGGCCAGCTTCCAACCCGCGCCTCGGCTGGCGGTGTACGCGGCGTCCAAGGCGTACGTCACCAGCTTCACGGAGGCGCTCCACGAGGAGTTGCGGGGCACGGGGGTGCACGCCACCGTCCTGTGCCCGGGGCTGACCCGCACCGAGTTCATCCAGGTGAGCCGGGGCGAGGAGGTGGCCACGGCCTACCCGGGCGCGGCGTGGATGTCCGCCGAGGCCGTCGCCACCGAGGGCTTGCGGGATGCCGCTCGGGGCCGGGCCCTGTCGGTGCCCGGCATGCAATACAAGGCGCTCGTCACCACCGCCGGCTTCATCCCTCGCGGGATGATGCGGTGGATGAGCGGGATAGCCGCATCCCGGCTCCGCTGAGGCGAGCCGGCGCACCGGCCGCTACTCTCGTCCCGATGGGCGTTGGTGGGCGTCTTCCTCGGGCCAGACGACGGCGAATGGTCGCGGCCCGAGGCCTGGCCGTGGTGGCCGCGGCTGGCCTGACGGCCGCTGGCTGCTCCACCGGCAGCAGCGTCGTCGTGAGCGCGCCGTCCGGTGCCGCCGGTGGGGCCCAGCCCGAGCCTCAGCTCGCGCCGGAGGTAGGGGAGTGCCGGGGTCCTGTCGACATCGCCATCATCGACGCCGCAGCCGACCCCCGGCCCACCACGAGCTGCGAGGCGCCGCACGGGAGCGAGACGTTCTGGGTCAGCGAGATGGACCCCCGGATCGAGGCGTGGCCCGGCGGTTCCGACGAGGCCGGTCAGCTGCTGGACCAACAGGTCACCGAGGAGTGCCGGGGCCGCCACGAGCAGTACCTCGGCCTCGACCCGGCCGCCTCGCCGAACCCGCCCCCCGATCGATTGCAGATCTTCGCGTTCTTCATCCCCACCGAGGCGGACTTCGACGCCGGCGCCCGCTGGTTCCGTTGCGACGCGGTCGTCGAGCCGCTGACCGCGGCCGAGTCGACCTCGATCGAAGGCACGTTGGATGGCGTGTACACCCGCCCCCTCCCCGCGGCCTACCGGCTGTGTGAGGCCCGGCTGGGCACTCCGGTGTCGTGCGACGAAGATCACGAGATCGAGTACCTGGCCTCGGTGGCCCTGGATCAGCTCACGTCCTTTCCCTTGCAGCGCGGCGACCTGGAGGTCACGGCGGCCTGCCGGACCCCGCTGCTCGAGGCGCTCGGGCTCACCGAGGAGCGGGCCGACCTGACCTTCGGATACGTCCTGCCCAACCGGGAGGACTGGGACCGGGGCGCCAAGGGTGCGATCTGCGTCGCGGGTGCCGCCGACGGCTCCGAGCTGACCGGAACCCTGGCCGGTCTCGGCTCCAGCAGCCAGCTCCCGAGGGCGGAGGGCTAGCAGCGCCTCGGGCGGGGGTGTGGGGGCAGAGGCCAGAGGCCGGCTCCGACAACTCGCCGAGCAACCTCCGGTTGCGAGTGCGAAAGGTCACACGTAGTCGACGGCGGCGAAACCCTGGAGCTTGTCGAGACGGTGGCGGGCGGTGATGAGGCGAACGGTCCCCGAGCGGGAGCGCATCACCAGCGACTGGGTGCTGGCTCCCCCCGGCTCGAAGCGCACGCCCTGCAGCAGTTCGCCGTCGGTGATGCCGGTGGCGGCGAAGAAGCAGTTGTCGCCTTGGACGAGGTCGTCGGTGGACAGGATGGCGGACAGGTCGTAGCCGGCGGCGACCGCGAGATCGCGCTCGGCGTCGTTGCGGGGCCAGAGACGACCCTGGAGCTCGCCGCCCATGCACTTGAGTGCGGCGGCGGCCACGACGCCCTCCGGAGTGCCGCCGATCCCGAACAGCAGGTCTGCGCCGGCGCCGGGGGATGCGGTGGCGATGGCGCCGTAGATGTCGCCGTCGGAGATGAGACGGATGCGCGCGCCGGTGCTGCGCACCTCGTCGATCAGGTCACCGTGACGGTCGCGATCGAGGATGACGACGGTCAGATCACGCACGCTCTCGCGCTTGGCTTTGGCCACCCACCGCAGGTTCTGGGTGGGGGAGGCGGTGATGTCGATGGAGCCGACGGCGTCCGGGCCGACCGCGATCTTCTCCATGTAGACGCACGGCCCGGGGTTGAACATCGTGCCCCGCTCGCTGACCGCGATGACCGATAGCGCGTTGCCCCGCCCGAGCGCGGTCAGCGTGGTGCCGTCGATCGGATCGACCGCCACGTCGCACAACGGCGACGTGCCGTCTCCGACGGTCTCGCCGTTGAACAGCATCGGCGCCTCGTCCTTCTCGCCCTCGCCGATGACGACGATGCCGTCCATGGGAACGGTGGCCAGCACGGTGCGCATGGCCTCGACGGCGGCGCCGTCGGCGCCGTTCTTGTCGCCTCGGCCCATCCAGCGCGATGCCGCGAGGGCCGCGGCCTCCGTCGTCCGCACGAGCTCGAGAGCCAGGTTGCGGTCGGGGCGCTGACGGGTCGGCATGCCCGAACCGTAGTTCCCGCCCCGGGTTCTGATGGAGGGCCGGGCCCCAGGAGGTCCTAGGGCCCGGCTCTGGTGAGGCTCACCGGCCGTGACGCCGGCCAGCCCGCTTGACCTGGCGGTGCCGGCGGCGAACGTCGGCCGCCTCGGCCACCTGAACGGCCTGGCGGTGACGGTCGGCGACCAGCTGGTGCAGGACGTCGGGATGGTTGTACATGACGCTCTCCTCGGGTGGGTGGTGGGGCGACGAGTCCACGTCGGGTCCCGTCGATGGAAGGCGGTCCGGTGGCGACGTGCTCGTCCGAACAGGCCGGCTCGTCAGGCCAGGCCGAGGATCCCTCGGCAGGGGCCAGTGACGAGACCGGCTGCGCGCCGCGGGTTCATCGGGTCCTTCCACGGGGTGTTCGGCATCGTCACCTCCTCTCTGCCTCGGGTGCACGGACTTCCTACCGACCAGAGCGCGGACGAGGCAAACGAAATACACGCGCTTGCGGGATAGGGTGCCGCGGTGGCCACGTACTCGCGGCGCAACGATGATGAGTCGGGCGAGCCGCTCGAGGGCGACGACGCGCCTGCCGATCCGCGCGATGACATCGATCCTCTCGAGCTGCCCGAGGAGGAGCAGCTCGTCTACGACCTGAGCGCGTGGCCGATCGACGTGCAGGCGGAGGTGGCCGAAGCACTGGCCAGTGCCGGGATCACCCACAACTGGCTGGGCACCGACCTGGTGGTGCACGAGCGGAACGAGGACGCCGCGGACGCTCTCCTGGCCGACATCGAGCGTCGACACGGTCTGGAGAGCGACGCTGGCCTTCCGGAGCGAGAGCCGGGGAGCGAGGTCGAATACGATCTGTCCGATTGGGACGCGCCGGCGCGGGCGATGCTCACCGCCCGCCTCATCGAGGCTGACGTGCCGTTCCGGTGGGAGGGCGGGCTGATGGTGACGGCGGCGGCCGACGAGGAGACAGCCGACGCCGTGCTCGACGGAGTCGAGGACTCGCTGGCCACCGAGGGGGTGCCGCTCACCGAAGAGGAACCCGGCGAGAGCCCGTTGTCGTCGCTGTTCGTCGCCGTCGACGATCTGTCCACTCACCCAAACGATCGGGACTCGATCCTGCGGTTGAACGAGCTGTTCGAGCAGGCCGAGACCGGACCGGTGCCCTTCGGGGTGCACCCGGCGTCGTGGGACCGCATCCTCGACCAGGTGTCGGACCTCCTGGACCTCTCGCTCGAGTCGGAGGACGCCAACGACGTCAAGGCCGAGGCGGTCGAGCTGCGCGAGGTGCTGCGCCCGCTGGTGTGAGCCGCGGCGCGGCCGGCCCCGCGGTCCGCGCAGGGTCGACCGCTACCGTTTCCGCCCATGGTGCTGGCCGAGCTGGAGGTGTGGCACTCCCGGCCCGTCACCCCCACCCGGCGCGTCGCGCTCGGCCACCTCATCCTCCCCGTCGATCCGGCACCCGGATTCGGCGGATTGTTGCTGGGCGCCGTCGTGGCGACGCACCTGCCAGGAGTCGACGAGGAGTTGGTGCCGGACCTCTACCGCCTGGTCCACGAGGTGGAACGGGGTCAGCGGGTGGTGCAGCCCCGGTTGCGTCACCGCTTCCAGGTCGATCGCCACGGGCTGGCCCGCAGCACCCACCGGCTCACTGGGGCAGGGGAGGCCATCAGCTTCCACTTCGAGGACAACGGCTCGCCTTTGCAGCAGATCCTGGGCGCGGTCTACGCCGCCGAGCGCCTGGCCCCGGATGCGCGTCACGTGATCGCCGGCGTTCTGCATCGGGGACTGCGCTGGAACGGCCCGGCCGGCCCGGCCCTCATCGCGCACCTGGCCGGGAGCGCGGGCCGCGGTGGCTCGCTGTCGGCGTTCATCGACCCGGTCGCCTGGGCGCTCGAAGTGCTCGGCTTTCCCGCCGACACCGTCGGCCCGGAGAAGCGGGACGTGCTCGGCCAGTACCGGTCACGGCTCATGGAAGTCCACCCCGATCACGGCGGGGACGAGATCGCCGCCAGCAAGGCGATCGTCGACCTGGCCGAGGCCCGCCGGATCCTGCTGCGCTGATGGCTCGCCGACGAACCGCCCGCAGTGGGGTCGGCGCGCTGCTGCTGGCCCCTGGCGCGGGCTCGGACTCCCGGCAGCCCTCGCTGGTGGCGATCGAGGCCGCGGTGGCACCGCTGCCGGTCGAGCGGATGGACTTCCCGTACCGG
>DASTFY010000199.1:0-2802 GCA_035719525.1 Acidimicrobiales bacterium | reverse complement strand
CGGTGGTCAACGCCCGCCCCGATGCCCGGATCCGCCGGGGCATGGGCGTCCTGGTCGGCAACAACGTCTACACGACCACCGGCGTCAATGAGAGCCGGAGCGGCTCCGCGCGCGCCGGTCAGAGTGTTACGTACCGCGTCTCCGTCCAGAACGACGCCCCCTTCGCGGAGCAGCTCCGGGTGCGGGGCCTACGCTCGACCAACCGTTTTACGGTCCGGTACCGCAATCAGGCCAGTGTCAACATCACCCCACAGGTGGTTGCCGGCACCTATCGGACCCCGGTCCTGGCCTCTGGTGCTACCCGCACGATCCGCGTCCTGGTGACGGTCCACCGGTCGGCCCCCCGTGGCGCCTCGTTGGCCCGCACCGTCACCGTGACCTCCGACACCCACCCCACCATCAAGGACACGGTCAGGTTCGTGACGACCCGGGCCTGATCGATGGCCTCAGCCGAGTGAGGGGCGGACCGCGCACCGGCGCAGCGCACCGGCAGACGACATGGGGTGGTCGTCGCTGATGCAGGAGTGGGAAGTCGCGTTCGAGGTGGCGGCGGCCCCGCACCGCGTGTGGCGCCTCCTGCACCCGAAGGTGGCGCCCGACGCCGCCGTCCCGCGCACGATCGAGCACCCGGGTGGGTCCATCACCATCCTGCGGGACGGCGACGACGCAGGGGAGGGTCTCGTCCGCACCTGCACGTTCCCCGTGCCTCGGTGGCTGTTCTCCGGGGGTGTCGCCCGGTCCTGGGAGGTCGTGACCGAGGCCCGACTCGACGAGCTCTCCCGCTACGAAGCGGTCGGCAAGCCGCTGTGGTCCAAGGCGGAGGGCTGGCACACCCTGGAGCCGCTCGACGACGGTGCCGGCACCCGGTTGACCTTCGTCGAGCGCTACCACGCCCACAACCCGGTCCTACGGGCGCTGTTCGAGGCACGCGTCCACCGCTTCATCTCCCGTGACAACGCCCACACCTATGAGTCCCTACTCGGCCACCTCGGCCCCGTCACCAGGATCAGCTGAGCAGTCCGAAGCCGCCGCGTGGCCGGCGCATCGTCTAGAACTCCGGGGTCCGCAAAGATCCGGGAGGATCACGTGCTCGCCTACGACTACCCGATGGCCGGAGCGTTCTGGACCCTGACCCTGCTCGCGTTCTGGGTCCTGTGGGTCTTCAGCGTGATCTGGTGCTTCATCGACAACTTCCGGAGGCACGACCACCACGGCCTCGCCAAGGGGCTGTGGTTCCTGGGCCTGCTCTTCTTCCCGGTGGCCGGTGTCTTCGGATACCTCGTGTCGCGCCCGTTCCCACGGGACGACGAGAGGCTGTAGCGGCCTTCAGCCGGGCTCAGCCCGGAGCAACGTCGAAGGTCTCGGCGAGGCCGCGGAGGATCCAGGCGGCCTCCGCCGGGATCGGCTGGGCCATCGGCGCCCGGATGCTCAGCGCCTCGAGGAGCTCGACGGCGTCGCCGGTGAGCCGGAGATCGGCGCGGTCCTCGTCGACCCGACCCGAGCGAACGGCGGCGTGGTCGTCGATCTCGACGACGAACGCGAGGTCCGGATCGGTGACGTCGACCGCGAGCACGCCATGGTCGGTGCTCCCGTTGTTGGCGGCGAAGGCCGGGCTCAGAGCCGCCCCGTAGCGGAGACAGGCGGTCACCTCGTCCGCCTCCACAGCCGGCGGGATCCCCAACGGAAGCAGGACGTCCCGCTCGTGGACCCACGAGTCCCAGAGGGCGTGGTGGGTCAGGGCGCTGATGCTGACGTGGCCGGGGGGCGACTCAGCCAGGACCGTCCAGTCCCCGGTGTCGAGCGACGTGAGCAGGTCGGTGAGCGTGTCCGTGGAGGCCACGAACTTGTCCAGGACCTCGTCGACCGAGAGGTCCCCGGCGTCGGCGACCATCTGGGCGGGCGAGGCCACCGGGTCGAAGGTGGCCAAGAACTGCGTGGGCTCGCCCTTCAGGCCCTGGGCGATGGAGAAGGCCCAGAAGCTGTTGGTGGTGTCGAGGTGGACGATGACATCCCGACTCGACCAGCCGTCACAGCGGCTGGGGTGGGCCCACTGTTCGTCGGTGAGCGTGGCCAGGGTGGCGGCGAGCCGGCGGCGCTGACGGACGGCCGGCTCGAGGATCTCGGCGGGCGAACCGTCGAGGGTGATGAGCGGATCGGTGCCGTAGCGCGGGTTCAGCTGCACGACATCACCTTTCCACAGTGCTGCCGGACGACCCGCGGTCGTTCAGGCGGTCAGAGCGAAGCGGGGCTGTGAGTAGCCTCCGGCCCCGAGCCCGACGCGACCCGAGGGAGGACAGGCCATGGCTGACGGGGACGCTCGCAACACGTACACGGTCGAGCGGCAGGCGCTGATCCCGGCGCCCCCGGCGAGGGTGTACGCGGCTCTCGCCGACTTCCACGACTGGCCGAACTGGTCCCCGTGGGAAGGGCTCGACCCTGACATGACCCGGACGTTCAGCGGGGCCGACGCCGGTGTCGGGGCCGTCTACGAGTGGAAGGGCAACCGGAAGGCAGGGGAGGGGCGCATGGAGATCACCGCCGCCGAAGAACCATCCGGCGTCACCCTGGCCCTCGACTTCCTCAAGCCGTTCAAGTCCAGCAGCACCACCCGGTTCCGGCTCGAGCCGGAGGGTGACGGCACCCGGGTGACGTGGACCATGCAGGGCCCGAAGACCTTCGTGACGAAGGTGATGGGGATCTTCACGAGCATGGACAAGTTGATCGGCAAGGACTTCGAGAAGGGCCTCAGCCAACTCGAGGCCCACGTCACCGCCTGATGCTGAATCCTCGGGCCAAGCTCAT
>DASTFY010000198.1:0-2734 GCA_035719525.1 Acidimicrobiales bacterium | reverse complement strand
GGCACAACCGCCATCCACGAGCCGCTCCAGCTCGGCCCGCACCAGCGGCAGGAGCGCTTCGGTCACGGCCCAGCGGTCGGGCAGATCACCGCCCGGGATCAGCCGGCCGCTCAGCGTGTACGGACCAGGCACGCTGGCCTTCAGGGTGGGCCCGGTCGGCGCCAGACGTCGCAGGCGCTGGTACTCCTCGACCACGCCGAGGCCGCGGGGCGCCGTCAGCACGCCGGTGATGGCGTGGCGCCCTCGCTGGTCGTGAGCGGGAGGGCCGAAGCGCCGTGACGGCGTCGCCTCCAGGTCGATTCCATCCAGGTAGCCGTAGAAGGACAGGTTGAAGTCGAGGCGGGTCTGTTCGCCATCGGTCACCACGTCCAGTCCCGCGCCGACCTGGTCGTGCAGGGCGGCGATGACGGCGTCGTCCTGGGCCTCGTCGATGTCGTCGGGGCCAAGCTGGCCCAGGTGCTCGACCGCCAGCTCGAGCCAGCCCGGGAAGGGATAGCTGCCGACCACGGTCGTGCGCAGCGGGCGGCCATCGGGCGGGATCATCGGGTGGCTCCGCGCACTGACCAACCACCGTCGACGGCGAGCAGCTGGCCCGTGACGGCTCGGCTCTCGTCGGCGCAGAGGTAGACGGCGGCGTCGGCGATCTCACCGGCCTTCAGGAACCCACCGGCCAGTACCTGGGCCTGCTCGGCAAAGGCCACGCTCTGCGGGTCGGCGGCGGCCCGGGCGGACATCGGTGTCGTCACCAACCCCGGCGCCACGGCGTTCACCCGGATGCCGTGGGTCGCGTAGTAGGCGGCCATCGACCGCGCCAGCCCGATGATGGCCGCTTTGGAGGAGGCGTAGGCGTGAGTGGCGAACCGCGCCGGCTCCGGGTGCTCGGCGAGGACGCTGGCCATCAGGACGATCGATCCCCGCGAACCGACGTCGTTCGGCTCCTGCGCCATCATGACCCGGACAGCTTCACGAGCGGCCAGGAAGGCCGGAGTGGCGTTGAGGGCCATGGTGCCGTCCCAGGCCGCCTGGCTCATCTCGTGCACGGCGCCGTCACCGATTCGGCGACCGCTGGCCCCGGCCACCGCGAAGAGCGAGTCGATGCGACCTCTGTGCGCTCGAGCGGCCGTGAAGGCCGCTTCGGTCTGGGCTTCCTGCCGCAGGTCGGCGAGCGCATATGGGAACGCCAATGCGGCGCACTCGTCCTCGTCCTTGGCGACAACGAAGACGTCGCCGCCCTCCTCGGCGAAGCGCCGGGCCGCCGCCGCGGCCATGCCGGTGGCCCCGGTGACGACGCAGACCTTGCCCTTCAGCCGGTTCACAGGGTGGTCCCCGCGGATGCCATCACAAAGCGGCGTGAAGTTGTCTAGACATGGTGCCATTCATACCACGGCGCGCAAGTGAGGTCGCGCCGTCGTCCCCACCGACCCGCCGGCGCTGCGCCGGCGGTACGCCGCCGGTGCGCCGTGTGCCCGCCGCCCGCCCGCAGCCGGCCCGCAGACCTCACCCGCCACCCGGCCTGCATTCCACCGCGCCCCATAGCCATCGAATCGATATCGAATCGGTGGCTATGGGGCCGCAACTGGCCGGGGGTGGGAACTGCGTAGCACCCATCTGGCAGCATCGAGAGGCCGTCCGACATCGACACGCCGACTGGCTTCGAGCGTCCACCCCACGTCCAACCCATTGGTGGTGCGGGCCTCCCTCCGCTGCCGGTGGCGCGCGTGGCCCGTGCGTCCCGGTCTCGACGTGAAGGAGCCACGCGGTGGTCACGCTCGCCTCCATCGACCACATCAGACGTCCGACGCTCGACATCAAGCGCCGAGCGGAGCTGCACCAGCATCTCGTCGACCTCGCCGGGGTGCTCCACGCCCACGATCAGCAGGCCATCCAGTGGGCCGGTGAGCGACGGCGGATCTTCGGGCAGATGCAGCTCACACACGACTTGCTCTGGGATCTCGACTGCTTCCGGGGCCGGATGCCGGCCAGACCGGACGAGCCACCGCTGCCGCCGACCAGCGACGACCCGATCCACCTGCGCGGGCGACGGCTCCGGGCCACGTGCCTGGCGATTCTTCGGGCCCACGGGCGGCTGGCCCTTCCCGAGCTGCACAGCCTCCTGCACCTGTACGGCTACGCGTTGTGCGGCCGAGCCCCGGCCAAGGCGCTGGCGGATGCGATGGCGCTCGAGGTTCGCCAAGGACGAGCGCGCCGGCCCCGGCGGGGTCACTACGAGGTCTCGCCCAGCTACCGCCCACGGCGACGCCGGAGGCGGGCGCTACCGGCGCCGTTGCTCAGCCCCATCGACCCGCTCCTGCACTGGTACCCGGAGCGCTGGTGGCCCGCCGACCCCGACGACGGCCCCGACGACCCCGACGACGGCCCCGATGGTCCCGGCGGCCGAAACGAATCGTCAGGACGACTTGGCGGCCCGGAACCCGGCCTCGAGGTCGGCGAGGATGTCGTCGATCGACTCGAGGCCGACCGAGAGGCGCACGAGCTCGGGGCGCACCCCGGAGGAGAGCTGCTCCTCGGCCGTGAGCTGGCTGTGGGTGGTGGTGGCCGGATGGATGGCCAGGCTGCGGACGTCGCCGATGTTGGCCACGTGGCTGTGCAGTTCGAGGGCGTCGACGAAACGGCTGCCGGCGTCCGCCCCGCCCGCGATGCCGAACGAAGGGGGAGATGGCGGCCCCGATGTCACGCATCCCCTGCACCCGGGCCTTGAGATGGAATGCCTGGT
>DASTFY010000197.1:0-2757 GCA_035719525.1 Acidimicrobiales bacterium | reverse complement strand
GGGCATCCTATCAGGAAAATCTACTTGCGAGTCAGTAGATTTAGTGCGAAACAGGAGCACATGCCCGAACCCGCCGCCCGACTTCCCGCCAAGGCAGAGCGGACCCGGGCCGACATCACCACCACCCGGTCGGACAGGTAGACCGCCTCGGGGATGGAGTGGGTGACGAACACCACCGTGGCCTGCGTCTCGGCGCAGATCCGCGTCAGTTCGGCCTGCATGTGCTCGCGCGTCATCTCGTCCAGCGCGCCGAAGGGCTCGTCCATCAGGAGCAGGCCGGCGCCGGCGGCCAGGGCGCGGGCGATGGCCACCCGCTGCTGCATGCCGCCGGAGAGCTCCCAGGGACGGTGGGTGGCGAAGTCGGCCAGCTTCACCAGCTCCAGCATCTCCCGCGCTCGCTCGGCCCGCCGGGCCTTGGGCCAGCCCCGCAGCTCGAGGGGCAGCTCGACGTTGCGGACGACGGTCCGCCACTCGAACAGGCCGGCGTGCTGGAACGCCATGCCGTAGTCGTGGTCCAGGCGCGCCTGGCGCGCCGGCTTGTCGTTCACGGTCACCGTTCCCGACGTGGGCCGGAGGAGGTCGCCGATCAGCCTCAGCAGCGTGCTCTTGCCGCAACCCGAGGGCCCGATGAGCGACACGAACTCCCCGGGACGGATGTCCAGAGTGATCCGGTCCAGCGCGTGCACCTGGTTCGGCCGGTCCGGATTGAACACCATGTCGACATCGGCGATGCGGACCGCAGGAGCCGCCGCCACGTCGACCTCCGCGGGTGCCGTCACGAACGAACCTCACGCGGGCGATTCCGCATGGCGTACGTGTCGAACAGGGCGACCAGCCCGGCCACGACCAGGCCGAGCGCCGCGGCGCCGATGATCGCCGTGAACACCTTGACCGGATCGGACGTGCCCTGGCGGGCGTACTCGATGATCAGGCGGCCGATGCCACCGCGGGTTCCGGTGGAGATCTCGGCCACGATCGCCCCGACCACGGCCGCCGCCGCCGCCAGCTTCAGCGCCGGCACCAGGTAAGGCACCGCAGCGGGGAAACGCATGACGCGCAGGGTTTGCCTGTGGCTGGCGGCGTAGGACTCCATCAGCTCCTCCGACGCCCGCGACGGGGACTGCAGACCTCGGAGGGCCCCCACCGCGACGGGGAAGAAGGCCAGGTAGGCGGAAATGACAGCCACCGACATCCATGGCTCCCACTCGCGCCCAAAGACCTCGAGCTGGCCGCCCCAGCCGACCACGAGCGGGGCCAGCGCCACCAACGGCACGGTCTGGGAGAGGATCACGAACGGGAGCAGGCTCCGCTCGGCCAGGTGGAAGCGCTGCATCAGCACGGCGAGGGCCAGCCCGACGAGAACGCCGACCACGAACCCGGTCATCGCCACCCGGAACGTGAACCACATGCCCTCCAGCACCACCTGGGCCACGGTGCGGTTGCTGCCCCGGACCTCCCGCTCCAGGAAGCGTTGGCCGATGGTCCACACGTGCGGCATGGCCAGGTCGTCGGTGGTGGCCGGCAGCCGGACCGGGCCGATCTTGTCGTCGGTGGCGCGACCGAGGGCCTTGTAGCCCTCCCACAGGGCGAACGCGGCCAGCACGCCGAACACCCCGAGCACCACCCGCCGGGCGCGATGAGCGCCGGACCGCCGGCCCATCAGGACTTGGCGGCCACGTGGTCGGCGATGGCCGGCATGACGCGCTCGCCATAGGCGGCCAGCGTCTCGTCCTTCCCGTCGTGCTGGAGGTAGACGGCGAACTGGTCGACGCCGAGCGCCTTCAGCTCCTCCAGCCGCTCGACGTGGTGGGCCACGGGCCCGAGCAGGCAGAAGCGGTCGACGATCTCGTCGGGGACGAACGCCGCATCGGGGTTGCCGGCCTGGCCGTGCTCGTTGTAGTCGTAGCCACGCCGACCCTTGATGTAGTCGGTGAGCGCGGTGGGAACGCCCCCGGCTCCGGACGCCCCGTAGCGCTCGACGATGTCGGCCACGTGGTTGCCGACCATGCCGCCGAACCAGCGGGTCTGGTCCCGCTGGTGGGCCAGGTCGTCACCGACGTAGGCCGGTGCGGCGACGCAGATGGTGACCTCGGCCGGGTCCCGGCCCGCGCCCTCGGCCGCCTCCCGGACGGCCTTGACCGTCCACGCCACGATGTCGGGATCGGCCAGCTGCAGGATGAACCCGTCGGCCACCTCCCCGCACAACGCCAGGGCCTTCGGCCCGTACGCCGCCATCCAGATGTCCAGCCGGCTCTTGGCCGCCCACGGGAAGCGCAGGCTGGAGCCCTTGTAGTCCACGGACCGGCCATTGGCCAGCTCCCGGATGACATGGATCGACTCCCGCAGCGTGGCCAGCGTGGTCGGCTTGCCGTTGGTGACGCGGACGGCGGAGTCGCCCCGGCCGATGCCGCACACGGTGCGGTTGCCGTACATCTCGTTGAGCGTGGCGAACACCGACGCCGTCACCGTCCAGTCACGGGTGGCCGGGTTGGTGACCATCGGCCCCACCGTCACCTGACGGGTCTCGGCCAGGATCTGGCTGTAGATGACGTAGGGCTCCTGCCACAGGATGTGTGAGTCGAAGGTCCAGACGTGGCTGAAGCCGAACTGCTCCGCCCGCTTGGCCAGCTCGACAACGCGCCACGACGGCGGCGTGGTCTGGAGGACGACACCGAGCTCCATGCGCTCCCCCTCCTCCTACGCGTCCGCAGCCGACTCGGCTAACGGACCTGCGGGAACCCGAGGTCCACCGAAGAG